>JBFGQE010000290.1:0-3657 GCA_041564355.1 Gammaproteobacteria bacterium
CGGCGCCGGCCTTACATCTTCGTCGGAGCGATCATGTCGGGCGTCATTTTCGCGCTGCTGTGGCAGCTACCCGAAGGGCGGTCGGAGAATTACTACTTCTGGTACTTCCTGATCGGCTCGCTGATCTTTTACCTGGGCTATACGATCTTCGCAACACCCTGGGTCGCGCTCGGCTACGAGTTGACGCCGGACTACCACGAGCGCACGCGCCTGATGGGGGTGCAGAATTTCATGGGCCAGCTGGCCTACGTCGTCGCGCCGTGGTTCCTGCTGATCATGCAGGCACAAATGTTCGACGACATGGTCGATGGTGCGTCGAAGCTCGCGCTGGCTATTGCCGTGTTCGTCATCGCCATCGGTATCCTGCCCGCCATTTTCCTGCGCGAGCGCTTCAGCCACCCTGAGCTGACCGAGGAGGAGCTCGCGGAAAAGCAGCGCAAGAAGTCGATGTGGGAATCGGTTTCGAAAAACATGAAGCTGTTCTTTGCCGGTTTCGTCATGACCCTGAAGGTCGGCCCGTTCCTGAAACTTTGCGCGGCGACCTTCCTCGTGTTCAACGGCTTCATGCTGATCTCGTCGTTCCAGTTTTACGTCATCATTTACTATGTCTTTGGCGGCGAGACCGTGCACGGCGCCGAGTACGCCGGCTGGTCCGGCACCATCGGCGCGGTCTCGACCTTTATCGTCATCGGTATCGTCACCTGGATGTCGACCCGCTTCGGCAAGCGCAAGGCGTTTTTCATCGCCATCGGCATTTCCATCATCGGCTACGGCATGAAATGGTTTTGCTATAACCCCGAGATCCCGTGGCTGTTGCTCGTGCCCGCACCGTTCATGGCCTTCGGCCTGGGCGGCCTGTTCACCTTGATGGGCTCGATGATCGCGGACGTGTGCGACTACGACGAGCTGAAATCCTACGAGCGCCGCGAGGGCATGTTCGGCTCGATTTTCTGGTGGGTGGTCAAGCTCGGCATGGCGCTGGCGCTAGCCGGCGGCGGCTTCCTGCTGAACGCGACCGGTTTCGATGTCGCGCTCGAGGGCAACCAGACCGAACGCACCATCTTCCTGATGCGTTTCTTCGATGTTGCGGTGCCGATCGCGACTTCGCTGCTGGCGATGTGGGCGGTTGCAACCTTCCCGATCACCGAGGAGCGCGCGCACGAAATTCGCGGCGAGCTCGAGTCGCGTCGTGGCGCGGCGGCGCTCGAACCGGCGTGATCGACAGCGTCGCGTTATGCGGCTCTAGTGACAGGTTCCTCTCATTCCGATGTCTGATCCAGGCGCGATCAACTATGCCCTGACCTCGTCCCGCCAGGTCCTTTCGACCTCGGAGGCGGGCGACCGACTCGCCAGCCAGCCCAACGTAGCTTTCTCCAGTGGGCGTGCGGATGCGGAAAACGTAATCCACGTGCGCCCGGATATCTTCAGGCAAACCCTGCACGGAATCGGCTCGTCCTTCACCGAGTCGGCCGCGTTCGTGCTTGCGCACCTCGAAACGGAAGCCAGGGCCGAGGTCATGCAACGCATTTTCGGCGCCGACGGCGCCGACTTCGCGCTGGCGCGCACCCCTATTGGCGCAACCGATTTTTCGCTCGAAGGCCGCTATTCCTATGCCGACGTGGCCGACGACAGGTCGTTGCAGCATTTCAGTGTTGCGGTCGACAAGGACGGATTCAGCGCGGATCGGTATCCCGGCATCAAGGACGAGCGTTTCGACCTGTTGCCGATGATCCGCCAGGCGCTCGAAATCAAAAGCGGCCAGCGCGGCGCCGGGTTGAAGATTATCGCCTCGGCCTGGACCGCGCCGGCCTGGATGAAAGACATCGAGGACTGGTACCGGCCGGGATCGGCCGATCACGGTCACGACGGTACCGGCGGCAGGCTGAAACCGGAGTACGAGGAAACCTATGCCGATTACCTGCTGCGTTATCTCGAGGCCTATCGCAAGGAGGGGGTCTATATCTGGGGTCTGACCCCGGTCAACGAGCCGCTCGGCAACAGCGGGCAGTGGGAAAGCATGCATTTCACCGCGGAGTCTCAGCGCGACTTCATCAAGCATCACCTCGGACCGAAACTGCACGCCAGCGGCTACGGCGATATCGAATTATTCATGCTCGATCACAGCCGCGGGCACCTGGAACAATGGGCGGACGTGATTTACACCGATCCCGATAGCGCGAAATACACGAGCGGCGCCGCGGTGCACTGGTACGAGAGCACGTTCAAGGTTTACGAAGACGTGTTCGACCGGGTCCACGCCAGGTACCCGGAGTATGCCATCGTGCACACCGAGGGTTGTATCGACGATCTCGGCAAGGATGCGCCGCCCGGGGTGCGGGATCCGGTGGGTTACAAGGAGTCCGGTTGGTTCGACAACGACGAATTCTGGTGGAACGACAACGCGAGCGACTGGGCCTACAGCGTGACCTGGGAAGGCGTCGACGCGGCCGATCATCCACTCTACACGCCGGTGCACCGCTACGCGCGGAATATCATCGTCAGCCTGAATCACTGGGTCAGCGGATGGATCGACTGGAACGTCGTGCTCGATGCCCGGGGAGGTCCCAACCACGTCGGCAACTACTGCGGCGCGCCGATCATGATCGATACGGCAACGGATTATGTTTATTACACGCCGATTTATTACATCCTGGCACAGTTCAGCCGCAGCATCCGGCCGGGCGATCGCGCGGTCCGGGTCGATCGACATCTCGCCGGGCTCGACGCGGACGCGATTCACGCCAGCGCGTCGGTCAATCGCGCCGGCTTGTTGAGCGTGCAGGTGCTGAATACGACCAAACGACCGGTCGATTTCGCGCTGCAGATCGGCGCGCAGCACGCCATGTCCGCGATCGACGCGAACGCGCTGCAAACCCTGCAGATTCAGTTGCGGGAAGGGGCAATCGGATCTTTTTAAGCGTTTTGCAGTTATGTTGCTATAGAGCTACCGCGGATAGCCTGCGAGCCGTTCCAATGCCGGATATCGCAGTCTAATTGGAGATTTCTCGCTAAATGTGTTGACAGGGCTGCCTTATTTGTGCAGACTGCTATATAGCATAAAAGCCCGGATGCGCTTGCGTGCCCGCAGACTGGCGTTGCTAAAAGCCAGCTGGCAATAAATAAAAATATTCTGAAGTGGACAGAAGAGAGCGAAGCCTGTAACCGAAGCAGGCCGGTAACGCCATGCGATCAACTCCGTTTGATCCCGACTCTGTACCTTCGTGAATATGCGTTTTAGCCATATTAAACATAGAAACCGAGGGGTGGAGTTATGGCGAATATCAGTTGTTTCGCGGCGCCGAAGAAGCTAGCCGGCGCGGTTATTCTTGCAGGGCTGATGCTTGTCGCACTGGCTGGTCCGGCGCAGGCGGCTTTCGATAAAGTCGAGACCTACAAAGACGAGAAAGGCTGGAAACTCAAGGTCAATGGCGAAGACTTCTTTATCAAGGGTTTCGTCTGGGACTACAAGCCCGTCGGAACGAACTATTCATACAATCTTTACGGCCAGTCCGACGAATTCATCAAGGCCCTGATCGACCACGAGTTCGGCCTGATGGCGAAGGCCGGCGTGACCGCGACCCGCTCCTTCGTCCGGGTGCCGCCGAAGTGGGTGACCTACATCTACGAAACCTACGGCATCATGACCGTGGTCAACCC
>JBFGQE010000291.1:0-3652 GCA_041564355.1 Gammaproteobacteria bacterium
GACCTTGTGAAAACCCTGATCGAGATCGTGTCCGGCGGTGACAAACGTGATGTTGCCCGGCATGATCAGGTTGATATTGTCCCCGTCACGTTCGACGCTGACGCCGGTTTCGCGCAGGGTCTTGCGCAGCTTGGCTTCCTGGGAGTCCATGTAGTAGCCGACGCCACCGCCGGCAATCGCGCCGATCCCGGCCGCCTTGAGCATGGCTTTTTTGCGGTCCTTGCTGCTCTCATCCTTGTTGCGCAGATAACCGAGCACGAGCCCGATCCCGGCACCGATGCCGGCGCCCTTGGCCGTATTCGAAGTCTTCTTTTCGCCGGTGTAGGCATCGAATGTTTCACAACCCGACAGGCCGATTGCACAGGCCGCCGCGAGCACGACAAGCATTTTTTTCATGGTGTGATCCTGAGCGTAAATTTCGTTGGAGCGGTGGATTATAGAGTATCTGTCTGAATTCTGACTGAATAAAAATTCACATTTAACCTTCGCCGGGCGCTACTCCAGGTCAACCCGTGTTACGCAGGCCTGCCGCGATCGCATTGATCGAGCTGAGCAGCGCGGCCTGCCACTGCAGGTGTCTCTCCTCGGGTTCTGATTCGTCGCGGTATTTTTTCAACAGCTCGATTTGCAGGTAAGCCAGCGGGTCGAGGTAGGGGTCGCGACGCGACAGCGAGAGTTTCAGCACCGGATCGCTGGCGAGCAGCGAATCGATTTCGGCAATTTGCAACACCGCGTCGATGCTGCGCCGGTTTTCCGCTTTCAATTGGGCGTAAATTTCCCCGGCGAGGTCAGAATTGCGGCACAGCCTGCTGTATTCCAGCGCGATTCGCATGTCGGACTTGTACAGCGACATCTGCAGGTTACTGATCATCGCCGCGAAGAATGGCCATTTCCGGTTCATCTCGCGCAATTGCTCGAGCGCGCCCGGTCGGTCCTGCAGCCAGCGATCGATCGCGTAGCCGACACCGTACCAGGCGGGCATCATCGTGCGCGACAAGCTCCAGCCGAAAACCCACGGGATCGCGCGCACCGATGACTTCGACAAATCGCCCTTGCGCCGGTGCGACGGCCTCGAACCAATGTTCATCAGGCCGATTTCGGCAACCGGAGTCGCCTCGTAAAAGTACTCGAAAAATCCGTCGGTATGATCGGTCAGCTCGCGGTAATACTGTTCCGATAATTCGGCCAGCTGCTGCATCGGTGGGTGATGAGCGTCGTAATTCACCGCTTCGGGACGTACCAGGCCGACGCTCGCCTTCATCAGGCCGGTGATGCCCATCGCGAGCTCGTAGGTGGCCGTCTCCGCGTTGCCGTACTTGTGCGACAGGACTTCGCCCTGCTCGGTGAACTTGATCTGACCGAGCACGGTGCCGGGCGGCTGCGACATGATGGCATCGTGCGTCGGACCCCCGCCGCGCGTAATGGTTCCGCCCCGGCCGTGAAATATGCGGCAGCTTACCTGGTGTCGATCACTGATTTCGACAACCTTGCGCTGCGCCCGGTAAAGTCCCCATGCGGCCGACAGGATACCGCCATCCTTGCACGAGTCGGAATAACCGAGCATGACTTCCTGAAAGCCGCCGGCCTCGTGCAACAATTGCTTGTAGACCGGGTTGGCGAGCAGTTCGTCGAGCACGTCGTCGATATGCCCGAGATCCTCGATGGTTTCGAACAGGGGCGATATTTCCAGCGAATTGAAGAGTTTGCCGTCGCGCCGCCCGCAAAGCCCGGCGACGAATCCGAGATAGAGGACTTCCATGATGTGGCTGGCGCGATGCGTCATCGAAATCACGTAGTTGCCGATGCAGCGCTGGCTGATCTGCGCGCGCATTTCCTCGATCAGCTGGAATACCGCCAGGGTTTCGCGCTGTTCCGCATCGAGCCGCCCGACATCAAAATCCGGTGGTTCGCCGCGGTCAATTCGTTCGGCGAGCAGCGCCAGTCGTTCCGTCTCGCCGAGCGCGGCGTAATCGACCCCGTCGGCCAGACGCAATATCTCGCTGACCGCGCGGGTATGTCGCGTCGATTCCTGGCGCAGGTCCAGCGCCACCAGGTGAAAGCCGAAGGTCTCGGCGATGCGAATCGTATCTTTCAGGTCACCGTTGGCGGCGGAATACTCGCCGTGACTGATGAGTGAATCGCGAATCGAGTAAAGGTCGTCGAGATATTCCTGCACGCTCCGGTAAGCGTGTTCGGCCTCTGGGGTTTCCATGCCGCGCATCTGGTTGCGCACCACGGCCAGGTTTTTCTTCAGGCGGTAATGCATATGGTATAGCTTGCGCCGATAAACCTCGTCTTCGAACTGGTCGCGACGCTGGTCGAAGGACTTGACGCCCATCGCCTCGTCGTTGCGCAATCCCTGTATGAACGCCTCGCTCGGCGTAAACCAGCGAGTCGACATGGTCAGCACCCTGGTCAGGCGGTAAACCAGGCGAATGTGCTCGGCAAGGATTTCCTCGGCCTGCATGCGCAGCGCCATGCGCGTGGTATCGGCCGTGACGAACGGATTGCCGTCGCGGTCGCCACCGATCCACGAGCCGAACTTGATGAAGCTTGGCACCTCAACGACCGGGTTACCGTACTCATCCTCACCGTAGATATGCGTGATTGCCCGCTCCAGATGGCGGTAATCAATCTGGATCGCTTCGAACAGGCTGCGCTGAAAATAATGCAATCCCTGCTTGATTTCGTCGGTGACGGTCGGCTTGCTGCCGCGCACCTCATTGGTCAGCCAGAGGGTCTCGATTTGCAGCTGCAGCGCGTCGACCAGGTCGTCGCGGTCGAACTGACTCAGCCTCGGGTCGGTGAGCTGGTCGATTATTTTGAACACTTCGCGTTGATGGTGCATGATCGTGCGCCGCCGCGATTCGGTCGGATGCGCGGTAAACACGGGCTGGTAACGCAAGTGTGCAAACAGCTGTCGCAGCGCTTCGGGCTCGATTCCCCGTTCCCTGAAATCCTGCAGCGTATGGAAAAACGACCCGACCCAGGCGGCGTGACCCTGCTCCTGCACCGATGCGCGGCGCAGTCGGTGTAAAAAGTCTTCCTCGGCGATATTCACCAGGTTGAAGTAAATCGTAAATGCGCGAATAACCTGGTTCATGACTGCCGGTTCGAGCCCGGCGATCAGATCCATCAGGGCCCGGCGGCGCGGTTCGCTGTCGCGCTTGCGCAACTGGATAAAGCCGGTGCGCAGGGACTCGACCGCGTGGAACACTTCCGGCGATTCATGCTTCAGCAACACGTTGCCGATCAGCTTGCCCAGCAGCTTGACACGCGAGCGCAGCTCCTGGTCAGATTTGGCGTGAAAACTGACTGCCTGTACGCTCATCTGCCGAACCCGTGCGATAAAAAGCTAGCAGTATAACCGCTTAAGCCGCGGCGACTGTCTGAAATGCGCTAAATGATCCTGTTTTCACGACACATTAATTTCCGCGCCGATGGTGGTATTGGCGCAGGCTCTGGGGTATAAAACCGGCATGCAGTTGTACCTTCCCGAATCCGTTTACGCGCTCGACCAGGCCGCGATCGAACACGACGCGCTGTCCGGCATCGAGCTGATGCAGCGCGCCGGAGAGCGAGTCTGGCGCGAGCTGCAGGCGCGCTGGCCACAGGCTTCCCGCATCAGCGTGCTCGCCGGCAGCGGCAATAA
>JBFGQE010000292.1:0-3645 GCA_041564355.1 Gammaproteobacteria bacterium
ATTTCGTCACGCCATCCCGAGGAGCTCGAACCACTGGCAAGGCAACTGGGGCCGAAGGTGCGCGCGTCGACGCCGGCCGAGGCGGCCGCGTTTGGCGAGGTCGTGCTCGTGTCCGTGCCATACGCTGCGATGCCGCAGATCGGGCGCGACTACGCGCAGCTGATGGCCGGCAAAATCGTGCTCGATACCGGCAATCCGTTCCTCGGTCGCGACGGACCGATGGCGCAACAAGCACAACGCAAGGGCGCAGGCATCGCTTCGGCGGAGTTCCTGCCGGGGGTGCGCCTGGTGCGCGCATTCAACTGCATCCCCGCGCACTCGCTCGCCAATCGCGCCTTCCAAGAGCCTGAACGCATCGCGATTCCGATCGCGGGCGACGATGCCGAGGCGTTGAACGTGGCACAGCGACTGGTCGACGACGCCGGGTTCGATGCGGTCGTCGTCGGCCCGCTCGAGCGCTCGCGCGCGTTCGATCTCGGCGGACCGCTTGCCCGGGACAACCTGTCGGCGAACGAACTCCGGCGCCTCGTCGACCAGATGTGGTAGGTGTAAACTGCGGCTGCAAGAAATTACCGATCGGGGAGGCCCTGTCCCCCCGCCGGTGGTTTCCCTTGTATTTTTTCGGGAAGCAGGTTGATAAAGCCGGCCTCCAGCACGATATCCGTTAGTCACAACCAGGCGGTCTTACCGATTTGACTGAAATAAAGATTCCAGACGTCTCCACGCTGCGCCGAATCTACGGCATTTCCGAATTATCGGAAGGGCATCTGATCGCGCTCGCCAATCAGCTCAGGGTTTGCAGCGCGAGTAAAGGGCAAATATTGCTGCAGGCCGGATCCGCCGAAAAAACTTCCCTGTATATCATCCGGGGCAAGGTCTCGCTTGCCGCGCACGATGGTAAATCCAGAATCGTCTCGGTTGACGAAAAAGAGGCGTTGAAACCGATCGCCCAGTTGCGACCCAGCATCTACGAAGTGAAGGCGCTCGGACCGGTCGACTACCTGAAAATCGACAAGCAGAAGCTGACCGAGCTGGCGCAGCTGTCGGAGGAAGCCGCCAACGATATCAGCGTGCACTCCCTGTTTACCGATTACGACGAGGAAGACAATTCGATCGTCAACCATCTTTACCGTAACTTGATGGACAACAGCATCAAACTGCCGTCCCTGCCCTCGGTAGCCGACAGGCTCCAGCGGGTCTACGAGGGCAAGCACACCGATGCGGAGTCCGTGGTGCAAATCCTGGCGTCCTATCCTGACGTCTCGAAAAAAATATTCAACATCGCTCGTTGCGCGCAACGCGACGAGATGAACACCAAGGAAAAAATTCGTTACTCGATTCGCCGCCTGGGCATGCGGGCCGTGTACTGCGTGGTGATGACTTACGCGATTGGCAAACTCGCCAACCGGCTGCCGGCCCATCATATACGGCGCGTCAGCTCGTTCTGGGAACACAGCCTGAACGTGGCGGCGCTTAGTCGGATACTGGCCAAGAAGAGCCGGTCGTTTTCGCCCGATCTCGCCATGCTGGCAGGATTGATCCACGGCATTGGGGTACTGGCGATCGATGATCGACTCCTGGAGCACCATCACCTCATGCTGGATCATCTTGAGATCGATCACGCGATCCAGGTTATGCGCCCCGAAATTTCCAGCCTGTTATTACGCAAATGGAATTTTAGCGACGAGCTGATCCTGGTCGCCGAGCAATGCGGCGAATGGTCGCGCAACCCGGATGCCCCGGCCGATTTGTGCGACCTGGTCCTGGTGGCAAACTACTACGGCATAATGAAAGGCGACGTCAGCCATTCCCTGCCGCCGGTCAGCTCCGTTCCCGCGATGGAAAAACTGGGCATCACGCCCGCACAAAGCATCGGCGCATTAAAGGAGATGCCGACCGTAAAACGAAATATCAAAAAACTGTTCGCCTGATTTATGACCGGGGTGAAGCGAGCCGAGACTGTAATGAAAATACCCATCCGTTGCCTGGTGCTCATAGGCCTATCCTGCCTGTTCGCGTCGGCCTGCGGCATGCGCGGTGCGGTGGTTTTCGATCCGAACAAGGCGCATCACGGGGACGGCGAATTTATCAGCATCAAGAAAGGTTCGTTTTTCAGTCATTTCATGATGCGCCTGCGCGAGGATGATCCACCGCCGCGGGATCCGGATGAAATCGCTTCAATCGTCGGTGAAGCCGACCGCCAGTTGATCGGGTCCTTCGCCGCGAAGCCCAGGGTAACCTGGATCGGGCACGCGACGGCGCTGGTACAATATCAGGGGATTAGTTATCTCACCGACCCTCATCTTACCCAGTACCCTTTTTACTTCGAGTTTTATGTCGAACCGCGCTATACGCAACCGGCGCTGACCTTCGAGCAAATGCCACCGATCGATTTCGTCGTGATCTCGCACAATCATTACGATTCGCTGGATCATCGTACCGTCGACATGTTCGGCGATTCAGTGCTGTGGTACGTGCCGCTCGGATTAAAGACTTGGTTCCTGGACCGCGGCATCTCCGCCGGGCGAGTGGTTGAACTCGACTGGTGGCAATCTCACCGTTTTAACGACCGGGTAGAAGTGACGATGACGCCGGCGCAGCACTGGTCGAAACGGACGCCCTGGGACACCAACAAAAGCCTGTGGGGAGGCTGGGCCGTCGACATCGACGGTTTCAACAGCTGGTTCGCCGGTGACACGGGCTATCACGCGTCCTACTTCAAGGACATCGGCCAGCGACTGGGGCCTTTTCGACTGGCGATGATCCCGATCGGCGCCTACGCGCCACGCTACTTCATGCTAAGCGCACACGTTGAGCCGGCCCAGGCGATCGACATTCATCTCGAGGTCGGGGCAAAACAATCGCTTCCGATTCACTGGGGTACCTTCCAGCTGACCATCGAGCCCGCACTCGAGCCAAGGGAACTGCTGATCGCGGAGATGAACCGGCGCGAGCTGCCGCTCGAACAATTTCGACCGGTCAGGATCGGTGACACCCTGGTCCTCGACTAGTTCACGCATGCTATCGGGCCGAATTGCGGCCACCCCGATACTGCATTCACAGCAACTCGAATCGAACCCTTGAGAGATGAGTAAAGTGCTACTTGGTTGATCGGCGCCTGGCGCTTTTCCCTGCACCGAATACCGGATCGATCTCGGTTTCGCCACCGTCCGCCGCGGCGAAGTCGTTGGCGATCGCGAGCAGGTCCCTGATGATGTAGGTCTTGCCGCCGATCACGATGGGCTGCATCGGGTTCACGAAACCCTCCTTGAAACGAACCTGCGTCTTGTTCTTTACCAGGAAGGTCCCGTTGGTCGAATCGAGGTCGCGGAGAAATATTTTGCCGTCGGTGATTCGCATCTCGGCGTGATGCTTGCTGGCGGTGCCCGAATCGATATAGATGTGCCCGTCCCGCCCGAGGATAAAAGTCCGGCCTTCCATGGGCTCGAGATTGATGCTCAACTTACTATTCATGGTCGTGGCTCGTTAATTCAACCCGGCTTCGCAGTTACCCGATCCGCGGTACAGTTGGTTCAGATTAACCGGTTTTGGCCGCCAGGTAAAAAAATAGATTAGATCAAGACGGCCAGAATGGTAGGCAAAAGTTAATAGTTAACAACGGCAATTTCGCCGCCCGAACAGGCC
>JBFGQE010000293.1:0-3641 GCA_041564355.1 Gammaproteobacteria bacterium
ACTTCGTCCCGCTGCTCGAATCGATCGACAACGCGTGGCTCGAGTTGCGCACCAAGAGCACCCAGGTCCGCGCGCTGCTGGAGCGCGAGCCGTTGCCGCGGGTAGTGACCGCGTTCAGCTTCAGCGACGCAGTCAGCCACGCCCGGCTTGAGCATGGCGTGCCGTCGATCAGCCGTCGCGTCGACGCGATTCGGCGCCTGGTCGAACATGGCTGGCCGGTCGGCCTGCGCTTCGACCCGGTGATTTACCACCGCGATTACCAGGCAGCGTTTCGTCAACTGCTCGAGCAGATATTCAAGGTGATCGACAGCAGCGCGCTGCACTCGGTGAGCCTCGGTGGTTTCCGTCTGACGCGCAATCATTTTCGCCGGGTATCCAGACTCTACCCGGAAGAACCCTTGTTCGCGCAGGCGTTCGAGCTGGACCGGGGCATCGTCTCTTACCCGATCGAGCGCGAACGCGAGATGATCGACTACTGCGAATCCCAGTTGCTGCAGTATATCCCCGGCGATCTTTATCATCCCTGTGAGTGGCATGGCTGAGCCACGCGTTGCACTGATCAGCGGCAGCAGTTCGGGCATCGGGCTGGCCGCCACGCGCCGCCTGCTGCAACAGGGTTATCGCGTGGTCGGACTCAGCCGCCGCGGTCGGGTCGAAGAATTCGCCGACGCGGATTTCATCCCGGTCAGCCTGGATTTCGCCAATCCGGCAGAACTCGACGCGGGGCTGGCCGAATTGCTCGCGCAACACGCTTTCGACTGCTTCATTCATGCTGCCGGCCAGGGCCATTTCGGTTCGATCGAGCAGTTCTCCGTGGCCCAGATTGTCGCCTCCATCGAGCTCAACCTGACCAGCGCGCTGGTGATCTGCCGCGGCCTGGTACCGCAGATGCGTCGCCGCGGACAGGGGCAATTGCTGTTTATCGGTTCCGAGTCGGCGCTCAGCGCGGGGCGCAAGGGAGCACTCTACAGCGCGGCCAAGTTCGGCCTGCGCGGATTTTGCCAGGCGCTGCGCGAAGACTGCGCGGCGGACGGTATTCGCGTCAGCCTGGTCAATCCGGGAATGGTGCGCAGTCCGTTTTTCGAGGGTCTGGGGTTCGCCCCGGGCGACGCTGCGGAAAACGCGATCGACGTCGACGACGTGGTGCGGATCCTGTTACAAATCCTGGACAGCAGCAGCGACATCGTGATCGATGAGATCAACCTTTCACCGCGGGTCAAGTCGCTGAATTTCAAGCCGTCCGGCTGAGCGCAGCCGACTACCCGGCTTTCTCCTTGACGATCCCGGCGTCGCCTTCGACCAGCGTCTGAATCGAAACCGGTTTGCCCACCGTGTAGCCCTGGATATAGTCGACGTTGGCCTCGCGCAGTTTGTCGAACATGGTGTCGGATTCAACGAATTCGGCGATCACTTCCATATCCAGGCAATGCCCTACTTCGGTCATCGAGCGCACGAAAACGTAACTCTTGTCATCCTCGATAATGTCACGCACGAACTCACCGTCGATCTTGAGGAAGTCGACCGGGAACTGTTTCAGGTAGCTGAACGACGACAGGCCGGTGCCGAAATCGTCGAGCGAAAATTTGGCTCCCAGCTGCTTGATCGAGTTGATGAACTCGACCGATTTTTCGACATTGTCGACAACCGCGGTTTCGGTGATTTCGAAACACAGCTTGCTGAGGTCGAGATTGCTCGCGGTCAGGCTTTCGCGCAAAAACTTGTGGAAAGTCTGTGATCCGATACTGCGGCCCGACAGATTGATCGAAAACATGACATCACGAACCCGCTCCTGGTGCTCCTGCAGCCAGGCGATGACATTGCTGACCACCCAGCTGTCGATTCGCTCGATCAGGTTGTAGCGTTCGGCCGGCGGCAGGAAGTCGTTGGGCGAGACTATCGTGCCATCGGGACTGCGATAGCGAATCAGGACCTCGTAATGCCCCAGCTTCTGGTCCTGATCGATCGATACGATCGGTTGCACGTAGAGGCAGAAGCGCTGATCACTGAATCCTTCCATGATGCCGGAAACCCATTCCATCGAGACCTGCTGGGCCATGACTTTTTCGTCGTTTTCGTCGATAAAGTGATACTGGTTGCCACCGTTCTGCTTGGCCAGAAAACAGGCGGTTGTTACCTTGGAATAAAACTCGGCGTATTCGTCGCTCATGCGGCCGAAGGCCATCACGCCGACACTCGCGGTGATATCGTAGGACTGTTCGTTCCACTCGAAGCCGGTGTGCTGAATTTCGATGATGATCTTCTGGATCGTCTGTAACGCTCGCTCCATCTCGAAGAACGGCATGATCAGGCCGAACTCGTCCCCGGAAAGGCGCGATTGTATATCGGATTTGCGCATGTGCTTCTTGATCACCGAACTCACCTGTTTCAGCAACAGGTCGCCGGCGGCACTGCCGCAGGTCTCGTTGACGATCCTGAACTGGTCGATATCCAGGTAGGCGAGTACGTGCTGCGGGTTTGCGTTATTGTCCTCGGTCACCAGATTTTCGAATTTCTGCTCGAACGCGGTGCGGTTCAGGAAGCCGGTCAACTGGTCATGACTGCCCTCGTAGCTGAGCTTGCGACGCAGCTTTCGGTCTTCGGATACGTCCTTGAGAATAATAACGAAACCGACGTCCTCGGCTTCCATGTCGATCATCGGCGACGCGGAAAATTCCAGCTCGACGATTCTGCGGTTCGGATCGAAGAAGAACATCGAGCTGATCGAAAGCTTGCCCTGCAGCAACTGGCGCACGTCGACAATGCGCGTGGTCTGGCGATTGGCGTAGAGAATCAGGATCTCGTGGATCGACTTGTCCATCAGGTCCGCCTGCTTGTCGCCGAACAGTTTCTCCGCGCTGGGATTGAGCAGCTTGATGCGCTCCTTGGAGTCGATAACGATTACCGGGTTCGTGATCGAGTCCAGCGTGGTGGCGATAAAATCCTTTTCCGAGCGCAGCCGCTCCTCGATCTGGCGCCGCGAGATGGTTTCGACTTCGAGGCCTTCGACCATTTCGTTATAAGCGACGACAAGATCGCGCAATTCATTGGGTAGCCTGTCTTCGCTGATCGAAGCATACTTGCCGGTCAACAAGGCACCGACCGAATTGCGCAACTTGCTCATCGGCTGGAACGCGCGACCCAGGATCAGCATGACCAGGAGCAAGGTGCCGATGGTCGCGATCAAGGTAATGATCAGGAAACTCCTTTCGGTCTGGCGCAGGCGTTCGACAATCGGCTGCTGGTCGTAGGCGGCGGCGATGGTCGCAGCGAGGAAGGCATCGTCGCCGAACAGCCGATAATCCGGGTAAAGATGGGTCTCCGGGCTGTCGCCAACCCATTGTGGCGACTGGTACAGCGTCGCACCCGCGCCACTGACGATCTGCAGAGGGATGTCGATATCCCTTTCGATCGTTTTCAGGCCCTCGACCGCATAGGATATGACCTGGAGGTAAGCCTCGGGCTCGTCGTTAACGACCGGCACGATGACCTCGCTGAACAGATTACCGTCGAAACTGCAGAGCGAGAAATTCGGTTCCAGCAGGCGGATCAGCGGGCCGCCGATTGCCGCAAGCGAGGTCGGGCAACCCGAGTAACCGTCGAGGCCGTCGTCGGATATTTGCGTAAATACGTCGCCCGACAGG
>JBFGQE010000294.1:0-3641 GCA_041564355.1 Gammaproteobacteria bacterium
CGGCTCGTAGTTGGTTTCGCGAAATGGCGCCGAGATATCGCTGTTGTAGACCTGCCAGAACGAGCGCACGGTGAATCCGACGTAGACAGCATCGGAATCGGTCAACGCGCCCTGCGCGAGGATTGATTTCAGGCTAAGCTGGAATTGGGCCTCGAATTTATCCAGTCCTTGATCGAAATCACTACTGCCGCTGTCAAATACGTCATCGTTCGGGTTTTCCGCGTAGGTCAGCGGCAGGAAGTAATTGCGTTTATGCGCCAGCAGCACCGAGCGATTATCTTGCGCCTTGCGCTCCCGCCTGAGTCGGTCGACGACCAGCGAATCGATGGATTCGTCCGTGGACGCGTCCCTGGTTTCGTCGCTCGACGTCTCGTTGGAGACTTCGTCCGTGGACGCGTTATCGCTTTCGACTGCCTCCTCGGCGGTTGTATCCGCCGCGAGCAGCAGGCCCGGGCCCGACGCAAAAGCGAGGACGAAAAGCATGCAGGTGGCGGCACGCAACGAGGCGGTTCGCGACCTGCCAGGGATGAGATGTGACATGGCAATCTGCGGTTGGTTGGATTTCGCGGGCGGTCGGTGCGTATTCTAACGCGAAAAACCGCGCCGCCGACAGCGAGTGTTTTTATCAGCTGCGCCAGCGCTGGATCGGGCCGGTTTTATCGGTGTACTATTCCCCGGCACGCTTGTTCCTGGGCAAGCCCAGATACCTGCGCATCAATTGAAAAATAAAACAGGGAGATCGCATGCGACAGATTACACTTGCCTCGGGTAATAAGATGCCTATATTCGGCCTTGGCACCTGGCGCATGGGAGAGCACAGCGATCATTTTGCGCGCGAGGTCGACGTGATCAGGGCCGCCCTCGACCTGGGCGTGACGCTGTTCGATACCGCCGAGATGTACGGTGAAGGCGGAGCCGAGCAGGTTATCGGCGAGGCCATTCGCGGCCGGCGGGACGGACTATACCTGGTGAGCAAGTTTTACCCGCATAACGCGAGCTACAACGGTGTGCTCGAGGCCTGTGAACGCAGCCTGCAGCGGATGGATTGTGACATCATCGATCTTTACCTGCTGCACTGGCCCGGCAGCTTTCCGCTGGAGCAGACATTCTCCGCGCTGCACGAACTGCAGGCACGGGGAAAGATTCGTGATTTCGGCGTCAGCAATTTCAATCTGGATAACCTGGAGAGCATCCCGGAGGATGACCAGTCCGTTCTCGGTTGCAACCAGATATTTTACAACCTGGCGCATCGCGAGGTGGAGTGGGAAGTCGCCGCCTGGTGCCGCAAACGCGGCGTGCCGCTGATGGCTTACTCGCCGCTGGACCAGGCCCACTCATTGCTGGGATCCTCCGTGCTGGCCGATCTCGCGGCGAAGCACGCCGTGGAACCCGCGCAGATCGCGCTGGCCTGGCTATTGCACCAGCCCGACACCGTGGTGATTCCGAAATCCTCGCGACCGCAGCGCATCGAGGCCAATCTTGGCGCCGTCGAAATCAGGCTCGATGCGCAGGACCTGGCCGACCTGAACGAGGCTTTTCCGCCACCGCAACAACCGGTGCGCCTCGGAATGCGTTAATGCGGCTGGAATCGCGTCGCTTTCTACCACGTTGTGCCGATAGCCTTAGTTACCCATGTATTCGCGCTATCCGTGAATCAGGGCCGGGTACCGGAAGCGGCTTGTTTTACGCCGATTTACCGCATACTTCTTCCTGTCTATCGGATGCCAGCGCGGGCAGCTCGTTTTCGATTGGCAAAATAAGGCGCAGTGATTGTGAAGATATCGTGAGGGCGGCATAGACCTGCGGTGAAACGTCGGCATCGCCGGAGCGGAGGAGGTGTTAATATTGGGCCGAAGGTTTAGAGCCAGAAATAGGAGAGGTAATGAATTGCTCACCCAGACGTAAGCAACTGCGCGCGGTGTTTGCCGATTCGCGCTGCATATTTCCCGCCTCGGTCTACGATCCCCTGTCGGCCCGGGTCGCCGAGGATCTCGGCTACGAGGCCGGCATGTTTGCCGGTTCGATCGCATCGCTAACCGTGCTCGGAGCGCCGGACCTGATCCTGCTGACCTTGACCGAGTTCGCCGCGCAGGCGCATCGCATCTGCCGCTCTGGTGAGCTACCGCTGATCGTCGACGCCGACCACGGATATGGTAACGCGCTGAACGTAACCCGCTGCGTGGAAGAGCTCGAGACCGCTGGCGTCGCCTGCCTCACGATCGAAGACACCCTGTTGCCCAAACGCTTCGGCAGCAAGACCACCGAGTTTCTCTCCGAGCAGGAGGGGATCGGCAAGATGAAGGCAGCGCTGGCCGGGCGCCAGGACCCGGACCTGATCGTGCTCGGTCGCACCAGTGCGGTCGGGCCGAACGGGATCGAAGACGGTATCAGCCGCGCCTGCGCCTACCTCGATGCCGGTGTCGACGGTATCATGTTCGTCGGCCTGAAGACGCGCGCGGAGCTCGATGCAATTGCCGCGCGCATCGATGCACCGCTGATGATTGGCGGCGCCGGCGCCGAGCTGCGCGACACCGATTACCTGTCCGACTGCGGGGTGCGGATTTGCCTGCAGGGACACCAGCCGTTCATGGCGGCGGTACAGGCCATGTTCGACACGCTGCGCCAGCTGCGTGACGGCCTGCCGCCGGAAAAACTCGATGGGATCGCCGATGGCGAGCTGATCGAAAAGCTGACGCGCGATGCGGTTTATCGCAACTGGCAGGAAGAATTCCTAAGCTGAACGGGGGAACCCGGCCGACTCAGGTCTGCGCGAAATAATCGTGCAGAAATTCTTCGAAGGAGACCTCGTCGGAAGCCTCTATTTCGCGCTGGCGTTCAATCGATTCGCGCGCGACCCGCTCGAATTCGGCGCGGCGCGCTTCATCCAGCGGGCGTTCGGCGAACCACTGCTGGTGCTCGCGCGATTTACGCAATGCAAAGTGATAAAACTCTTCGCCGTGCTCGTCCATGTCGGCCAGCACGCGGGCAGACGGGGTCAGATCGGCGTCTTCGACTTTGGCCAGCTGCTGCTGCAACGCGTCGCAGTAGAAATGTTTTTCCGCGCCCTTGTCGAGCAGGTCGCAGCCCAGCTGCATTTGCGCGAAAATCTCGCGCGCCCAGTCGCGCAGCAACAGGGCCTGACCGTTTCGATAAAGACGCAACGCGGGATCGCGGCCACGCTCGGCCACCGCGTTGATGTTGCGCTTGATTTCGCCGAGTTCGTCGCCGTTATAGGGGTCGCTGGGGGACAGCAGGCTGAATAACAGGAAGGATTCGAGAAAACGCATTTGCTCTTCGCTGATGCCGAGCGGTTCGAAGACATTGACGTCGAGCGAGCGCAGCTCGAGGTAGGCAACGCCGCGACGCGCCAGCGCCAGGGTCGGCTTTTCTTCGCCCTGCAGGATCTGTTTCGGGCGCACGCTGGAATAATATTCGTTTTCGATCTGCAGGATGTTGGTGTTGAGCTGTTGCCATTCGCCGTCTCGGTACAGGCCGAATTTTTCGTACTCCGGGTAGGGCGTCGAAATGGCGTGCGTCAGGCTATCGATGTAACCGCGCAGGCTGTTGTAGTCGACCCGTATGCCGGCTTCTCCCTCCTTGTTGTTCTGGTACCCGATATCGCCTACGCGCAGCGATGTCGC
>JBFGQE010000295.1:0-3606 GCA_041564355.1 Gammaproteobacteria bacterium
GGCGCGCGAAACGCAGATCCTCGCGCTGGCAAACCTGCTGGCCGAGGATGCAGAGGCGGCATCCCCGGCGGATGACATTCGCACCAGCGGTTGGCGCGATGCCCTCGAATTGTCCGAACAAAGCCTCCAGGAAATCGATGCCAGCGCCCGCGAACAATGCGCGGAGATCCGTAAAATCATCTTAGGTTAACGTTGCGGCTGCCGATAATCGGGGGAGTACCGTGGTTTTCGGGATAATAGCAACAAGCCTAAGGAAACATGCGCAACCAGTCGGAATACCAGATTCTGCTCGTCGAGGACGACCCCGGGCACGTCGAGTTGATCAATCGTGCCTTTGCCGCCGAAGCGCGCTGCCACCTTACCGTGACCGCCTCGCTGGCCCAGGCGCAAGCATTGCTCGAGAGCGTGAGCCCGGACCTGATCATCACCGACGTCAAGCTTCCGGACGGGCACGGAACCGAGTTGTTGAACGCCGGCGGGTCCTGTCCGACTATTGTCATGACCAGCTACAACGACGAAAAGGTCGCGGTCAGCGCGATGAATGCCGGCGCCGCGGACTACATCGTCAAGACCCAGGAAACCATGGCTTCCCTGCCGCGCGCGGCGATTCGCGTCATGCGCGAATGGCGGTTGGTGCTGGACCAGAGACTCGCGCGTGAACGCCAGCAACGGCTGACCGCAATTCTCGAAGCGACCCCGGACCTGATTTGTATCGCCAACCTCGATGGCTTTCTGACCTATATCAACCAGGCCGGTCGCCGGCTGCTCGGCATCGACGATAACGAGAATATCGGCAGAATTCGGCTGGCTGACTTTCATGCGCCGGATGATACGCAAAAGATCGTCAACGAGGGCATGCCCTGCGCGATCCGCAAGGGAATCTGGACCGATGAAACCACTTTCCAGGCGCTTAGCGGCGAGAAGGTGCTGACTTCGCAGGTGCTGATTTCACATCGTAACGCGCATGGCGATATCGAGTTTTTTTCTACGATTGCGCGCGATATCCGTCACTTGCGCGCGGCCGAGGAACAGGTCGAGTACCTGGCTTACTACGATACGCTGACCAGTCTGCCGAACCGCAACGAGCTGGCCAAGCGGCTCGATATCGAAGTTGCGCGGGTCAAGCGCAACAATAATTATGGCGCGCTGCTGTTCATCGATCTGGACAACTTCAAGTACATCAACGATTCCCTGGGTCATCCGGTTGGCGACCGGGTTTTGCAGGAAATCGCGCGACGCCTGCAGGCAAATCTGCGCCGCGATGATACCGTGGCCCGCCTGGGCGGCGACGAATTCATCGTTATTCTGTCGGGTCTCGGCGTCGACGAAATCGAAGCGGTATCGCGCGCGCGCGAAATCGCAAACAAGATACGCGACGCGATCTCGCGCGAATGCCGGATCGACGAAAACGACCTGCAGGTCACCGCGAGCATCGGCATCTCGATGATTTCGCGCGAAGAGTCCAGCGGAGACGATCTGCTCCGCTTTGCCGATACCGCGATGTACCGGGCCAAGCGCGAGGGGCGCAATCGCCTCGAGTTCTTCAGCGAAAGCATGAGCAGCGAAGTGACTCGTCAGCTCGATCTTGAGAACCAGTTACGCCGGGCGCTGAAAGAAAACCAGTTCCGCCTGTTTTACCAGCCGCTGGTAAACGCCGAGCGCGACATCGTCGGCGCGGAAACGCTGATTCGCTGGGAGCACCCGGAACAGGGCATGGTACCGCCCGCGGATTTTCTCGACGTACTCGAGTCGTCGGGGCAGATTGTCGAGGTCGGCAACTGGGTCATCGAAACCGCGTTCAAGCAGCTGCTGCAATGGATCGAACAGGGCCTGTGGGATTCCAACTTCAAACTCTGCATCAACATCAGCCCACGCCAGTTCCACGATCGACAGTTCGCGGAAAAGATCAATACGCAACTGCAGCGGATCAAGGTGCCGCACGAAAGCATTATCATGGAAGTAACCGAACATAATATTATCCATAACATCGACGACGCGATCCTGCGGATGCGTGAATTGATCCGCTACGGCATCAGTTTTTCGCTGGACGATTTCGGCACCGGCTACTCGTCGCTGAGCCACCTGAAAAATCTGCCGGTCAGCCACATCAAGATCGATCGCTCGTTCGTCAAGGATATCTGTGATGACCCCGGCGATCAGGCCATGATCGCATCGATCCTGGCGCTTTCCCGACACCTCGGTCTCGAGGTCGTTGCCGAGGGTGTCGAGGGCGTCGAGCAGTTCGAAATGCTGAAGCGTTACGACTGCCAGTATTACCAGGGATATTATTTCAGCAAGCCGCTGTCCGACCGCGACATGACCTGCTACTTGCGCGCCGCCGACCCCGCCGCCTGAGTGGTCGTCTAGCGCCCCGCGATAAACCGTGATCCCGCGGCCAGACGCGACACGTCCGGTCGGCGGGACCCGGTGTCGATCACCCGGCTGCGGGCCGACAACCGCCTCGCCCATCCCCTGGCGCCAGGCGAATCATCCCCTTCAAACCGCAATATGTCGATTTCCCCGCCCTCGAGGTCGCAATAACATTGACGCCCAAATAACATCGACTTATTGTGTGGGATTGCATCGCTGTTGCCCGCGGGGGGCGTCATGACCAACCTGAATCAAAATTTTATCGCCGGCGAGTGGCTCGGCGGTGCGGACGAAATCGCCAACATCAACCCGTCCGACCTGTCCGATACGATCGGCCTCTACGCGCAGGCCGACGGCGCGCAACTCGACCGCGCGCTCGACGCGGCGCAGGTGGCGCAGCAACAGTGGGCGAAGTCGGGCCTCGAGCAACGCTACAACGCGCTGATGGCGATCGGCAACGAACTGATCGAGCGCTGCGAGGAGCTCGGCACCTTGCTCGCGCGCGAGGAAGGCAAAACCCAGCCGGAGGGCAAGGGCGAGGTGTATCGTTCCGGTCAGTTCTTTACCTATTACGCGGCCGAGGCGCTGCGCCAGATCGGCGATAATGCCGACTCGGTGCGCCCGGGTATCGAGGTCGACGTGCGCCGCGAGCCGGTCGGCACGGTCGCGGTGATTTCGCCGTGGAACTTTCCGATGGCGACCGCGGTGTGGAAAATCGCGCCGGCGCTTGCCTTCGGCAACGCGGTGATCTGGAAGCCAGCCAACCTCGTGCCCGCCTCCGCGGTCGCGCTGGCCGAGATCATCTCGCGCCAGGACCTGCCGGCGGGCTTGTTCAACCTCGTCATGGGAGCTGGCGGCGCGATTGGCCAGCTGCTCGCCGAGAGTCCCCAGGTCAACGCGATCAGCTTTACCGGTTCGGTGCCGGTTGGTCGCCGCATCGCGCAGGCCGCGGTCGGTAACTTCACCAAGATACAGCTCGAGATGGGCTCGAAAAACGCGCTCGCGGTCATGGATGACGCCAATCTCGACATCGCGCTGGCCTGCGCGCTGAATGGCGCCTTCGGCAGCACCGGGCAGAAATGTACTGCGTCGTCGAGGATTGTCGTGCACAAGAATGTCCACGATTATTTCGTCGAGGAGCTGGTTAAGGGCGCAAGTAACATGGTTGTCGGCCACGCGCTCGAAGCAGGCACGCAAATTGGGCCGGTGTCGAGCGAGGCGCAGCTGCGGCAGAAC
>JBFGQE010000296.1:0-3590 GCA_041564355.1 Gammaproteobacteria bacterium
CGGAACCGAATCGTAGGCGTAAAGCGACTGGTCGGGATACATGGTTTCCGAGGTGTTGCCGTCGGCGGCGACCTGCCAGCCCGACAGGTAAATCGCCTCGATGCCGGCCTTCGCCTGCTGCATGGCCTGGCCGCCGGTAATCGCGCCCATGCTGTTGACGTAGCCCTTCTTCGCGCCGCCGTTGACCTGCGCCCACAGCTTTTCCGCGCCGAGGCGTGCCAGCGTGTTTTCCGGTTGCACGGAACCGCGCAGGCGCACCACGTCCGCGGCGCTATAACCCCGACTCAGGTTGGCCCAGCGCGGGTTTTCCCGCCACTCCTTTTCCAGCGCGGCGATCTGTTCGTCTCTCGTCATCTTGTCGATCTCTTGATACGTTGATGCAAATTGCGGCCGATGCCCCAGACCCGGCAATATACCGGACCTTTTCTATTCAAAAAACCAATTTACTAAATTTTGGCTATTAAAAATTACAATGGGATACGCGGTAAAATTAGCGCGAATTGTGCACCTGCACAACCGATATATCTAGCGATTGGTCGACATTTTATGCGATTCGGGCGACCGCTTGATCCGGCACAGGTGTGCGCCCCGGGCAATGATTAAATTAATGCATCCTGATTGATTTTCGTATTGGAAAAGCAAATAATAAACCGTGCCGGGCAAACCTATGGGCAACTCTTACTACAAGCAGAACCACCTGAAGAAACTGCGCGCTTTCTGCGAGACCGCCAAGCTCGGCAGCATGACGCGCGCGGCCGAGGCGCTGTACGCGAGCCAGCCGACCATTTCGCTGCAGATACACGCGCTCGAAGAAGAAATGCAGACCACGCTGTTCGAGCGCAACGGCCCCAGGCTGAGCCTGACCACCGAGGGCAGCATCCTCTACGATTTATGCCTGCCGCACGTGCAGGGCATCGAGCGGCTCAAGGAGACCTTCGACGCGCACTGCGGCAACCTGACCGCGGGCGAACTCAGCATCGCCGCGGGCGAGTCGACCATTCTCTACGTATTGCCGCAACCGGTCGGTCGTTTTTCCCGCCAGTACCCCGGCATCAAGCTGCGCCTGGCCAACGAAACCGGGCGTAACGGCATGGAAATGCTGCGCACCGATAGCGTCGATTTCGCGGTCGGTTCAATGCTCGAGGTGCCCGAGGATCTCGATTACGATCCGATCGTAACCTACAACCCGGTCGTCATCGCCCCGCTCGAGCATCCGCTCGCGCACATGGAACCAATCACGCTCGCCGACATCGGCAAGTACGGGCTGATCCTGCCGCCGCGGCACCTGAGCACCTGGCACATCGTCAAGATGGTGTTCGCGCAGCACAACGTCAATTTCCAGGTCACGCTCGAGGCCGGCGGCTGGGAGGTGATCAAGCGCTACGTCAGTCTGGGACAGGGCATCTCGATCGTTACCGACGTTTGCATTACCGCAGCGGATCGTGAGCGCATGAGCGTAATCCCGGTCGACCAGTATTTTCCCAAGCGCAGTTACGGTATCGTTACGCGCAAGGGCAAGTTTCTGTCGGCGCCAGCGCAACGCTTCATTGAAATCATGTACGAATGCTTCGACCGAAATGCATAATTGTCGACAATTTAGCGTTTCAATGATTGTTTATCGCAATATAAGCTATTAAGTTTAAGGTATTGTCAACAATCAATGCGGCCAATAAGATTCAATAAGCAACAAATAAACTTGTAACAGAGGGGGATAAACCATGGCCTACCAGGACGAGTACCGCGCATCGATCGACGATCCCGCCGCCTTCTGGGCTGACAAGGCAAAGCAGCTCGACTGGTACAAGCCGGCCGAACGGGTGCTGACCGAGGACGAGCACGGGATCCATCGCTGGTTCGCCGATGGTGAACTGAACACTTGCCACCTCGCGGTCGACCACCACGTCGACAACGGCCGCGGCGACCAGACCGCGCTGATTTACGACTCCCCGGTTACCGGCATCAAGCAGCAATTCAGCTACGCCGACCTGAAACGCGAAGTCGCGCAGTGCGCGGGCATGCTGCGCCAGCAGGGAGTCGTCAAGGGCGACCGGGTGGTGATTTATCTGCCGATGATTCCGCAGGCGGTGATCTCGATGCTGGCCTGCGCGCGCCTCGGCGCGGTGCACTCGGTCGTTTTCGGCGGGTTCGCGCCGCTGGAACTCGCCGTGCGTCTCGACGATGCGCAACCGAGGGTACTGCTGACCGCGTCCTGCGGCATCGAAATCAACCGCGTGATCGAGTACAAGCCGATTGTCGACAAAGCGATCGGCATGGCCCGGCACAAGCCCGAGCGCTGCATCGTGCTGCAGCGTCCCCAGGCCAAAGCCGAATTGCAGGACGGCCGCGATCTCGACTGGAAAGAGACACTGGCCACGGCCGAGCCCGCCGAATGCGTGCCGGTCAAGGGCACCGATCCGCTCTATATCCTGTATACCTCAGGCACTACCGGCAAGCCGAAAGGCGTGGTTCGGGAAAACGGCGGTCACGCCGTCGCAATGAAATACAGCATGAGCGCGATCTACGACATCGAACCCGGGGAAGTCTACTGGGCCGCCTCCGACGTGGGCTGGGTCGTCGGCCACTCCTACATCGTCTATGGCCCGTTGATCCATGGCTGCACCACGGTGCTCTACGAGGGCAAGCCGATCATGACGCCCGATGCGGGCGCGTTCTGGCGAGTCATTTCGGAGTACGGCGTCAAGGCGCTGTTCACCGCGCCGACCGCGTTTCGCGCGATCAAGAAGGAAGACCCCGAGGGCAAGCTCGCCAAGCAGTATGACCTGTCCTGCCTGAAAACCATTTTCGCCGCCGGCGAACGCCTCGACCCGCCGACTTACGAGTGGCTGGACGAAGTATTCCAGGTCCCGGTGCTCGACCACTGGTGGCAAACCGAGACCGGCTGGGCGATCGCGGCAAACCTGCACGGTCTCGAACCGATGGCGGTCAAGCCCGGCTCCTCGACCGTGCCGGTACCGGGTTTCAATGTCGAAATCCTCGACGAAAACGGTAATCGGGTCGACACCAACGAGCAGGGGTATATCGCGATCAAGCTGCCCCTGCCCCCCAGCTGCCTGACCACGATCTGGGGCGATGTCGAACGCTTCAAGGAAAATTACTTGCAAACCTATCCCGGATATTTCACCACCGGCGACGGGGGATATTTCGACGAGGACGGCTACCTGTTCATCATGGGTCGCGTCGACGACGTGATCAACGTCGCCGGTCATCGCCTGTCCACCGGCGAGATGGAAGAAGTGGTCGGGCGTCACCCGATGGTTGCCGAATGCGCGGTGATCGGACGCCGGGATGAACTCAAGGGACAAATGCCGATGGGTTTCGTCGTGCTGAAAAATGCCGAGGATGCGAATCCCGAGCAAATCGTCGATGAACTGGTTGCGCTGGTGCGCGAAGATATCGGCGCGGTAGCGGCATTCAAACAGGCCGTCGTGGTAGGGAGGCTGCCCAAGACCCGCTCCGGTAAAATCCTGCGTAAAACCCTGCGCGCGATGGTCGACGGCGACGAGTACACGGTACCGTCGACGATCGAGGACCCGGCCGCGCTCGACGAGATCAAGGCCCTGCTGTAACGC
>JBFGQE010000297.1:0-3582 GCA_041564355.1 Gammaproteobacteria bacterium
ACGCGCGCGTCGGAACAACCGACGATGATTGCAAACGGAGCTTGTTTTTCGAGCACGCGATATTGGCGCATGTCTGCGATCTCGTCATTCGGATCGCGAGCTTCGCTGGCGAACCGCAGGTTGCCTTCGATCAGGCATTGCAGCGCCTGCTGTGCAGTTTTCAATGATCTTCCCGTTAGATTGAATTACCCGGATACGCCGGAGAGTCGTTTGTTGGCGGGCAATCGAGACCCGCATGCGTCGCATTGTAATCCGCGCGTTGCCAGGGGTAAATCAATCTGGTAGCGCGTCGATCAACTCCATCTCCAGGGCGAAACCGGCGATAACCGCCAACCAGAACAGCAGGCCGAGCAGGATCCAGATCACGTTGGCGAGCGTTATGCGGGCGTTGCTGCGGCCGTCCGCATCGCCACAGGCAAGGTTGGCCACCGCCTGGGCCCGATACAGCACGTAGGCGATCATCAGCAACGCGGCGAGGCTTGCGACGAGTACCCACTCGAAATCAAGCCCAATCTGGGGCAGCCGATCGCTCAGGTTGCCGATGATGGCAAAGATGACGTACAGGGTCGCGAGGGTCTGCGGTCTCCATTCGACATCCAGCCCCGGGTCGACCGCATCGTCAATACGCCTGAACAGCGCGTGGGCGAAAAAGATCGAAAAGATGGCGCGTGGCACTGGCCACAGCGACTGTTCCGTGGCGCCCTTGAACTGCTTCCAGTGACGGTAAAACCAGTAGATTCCGTAGAATCCCAGCGTGGCGAAATATAACAGCATCAACTTGAATTCGGAGACCAGATAAAATTTCGCCGTCTTGTCACGCGGCAGGGTCAAATCGGACTCGGGCGTCCTGTAAACATCGCCGGCCGGGTCGGTCATTATCCGCTTTGCGCCGCGTCCGACCAGACCGCGAATTCATTGTCGCTGGGCTCGGTGAAATGAAAACGTCTGCCACCGGGGAATTCGAATATCGGCTTGACAATGATGCCGCCCGCGCGCTCGATTCTGGACCGGGTCGCTTCGAGATCGTCGCTATAAAATACCAGCAGCGCGGCTCCGCCTTGGGTGCTTGAGTAGAGAGGCGAACGATAAAATCCGCCATCCAGTCCCTGCGCGGAAAAAGCGCAGTAATCGGGACCAAAATCCTCGAACTCCCAACCGAAGGCGTTACGGAAAAAACGTTTCGTCGCTTCCAGGTCGCGTGCCGGGAACTCGACGTAATCCAGTTTTTCGTGGCGAGGCATGACGTTTAATCCGCTGCGCGGATCCAGACCGCGGTATCGTGGTAGACCGCGCCACCGTTCGGCAGACCGGGTTCGGCCGAAATGAGCGCGTTGACGCCGAGCCCCTCGATGAATGCATGATTGGGCCAGATACTCTCGATAACGACGACACCGCGCTGTAACCCGTCGAACCGTCGCGCGTGCAGCAGTATATCGGCGAGCCGGTTGCCAACCCTGACGCGATCGCCATCGTCTACGCCGAGCGCGGCAGCGTCATCCGGGTGCAGCATCAGGCAGGGTCGAATTTCCGCGCGTTGCGAAGTCGCGGTTTCGGTAAAGCTCGTGTTCAGGAATTGCCGAGCCGGCGCGGCGACGAGACGAAACGGGTGCTCGTCGTCGGCCGGGTTCATCACCGGGAGATAATCGGGCAAACGCGGCATTTCGGCGTAATCCGGGCCGACCCGGCTCCAGTCCGGGGCGAAATGAAAACGTCGATCCGGGGTAGCAAAGCCGTCGAGGAAATTTGCGGTTTCGAATCCGGGCGCGCAGTCATGCCAGTGCCGTTCATGCAGGGTCGACTCGCCGGGCAAACCGGTCTCCTGCAGGCTGTGATCAATCAGTTCGCGCGCGTCGCAGTCAAAACCCGGATGGCTGTAACCCATGCGCTGCGCCAGATCCGCAAGCACGTGGTGGTTGCTGCGGCATTCGGCAAACGGGTTGATCAACGCGCGCGTCACCTGTAAATGCGTATGACCTCCAGACTGGTAGAAATCGTCATGCTCGAGAAACATCGTCGCCGGCAGCACGATGTCGGCAAGCTCGGCGGTCTCGGTCAGGAACTGTTCATGGACACAGAGGAACAGGTCTTCACGGCGAAGACCAGCCAGCACTTTTTTCGTCTCGGGCGCGACCACCGCCGGGTTCGTATTCTGCACCAGCATCGCGGTGACCGGCGGCCCGCCCTGCAAATCCCGCGGGTTGCCGCAGAGTACGTCACCAATGCGCGACTGGTCGAGCACGCGCGTTCCAGGGTCGAGCACATCGAGACCCTTGATTCGGGTCTGGTCGATTGCGTACATCCCGTTATTGGAGTAAAGCGCGCCGCCGCCGCGGTGCCTCCAGGCCCCGGTCAATGCGGGCAGGCAGCTCGCGGCATGCATGTTCGCGGCGCCGTTGCGCGCGCGTGTGAAGCCGTAACCGAGGCGCAGAAAACTGGCCGGCGTATTACCGTATAGCCGCGCGAAATCGATGATCTCGGACGCGTCGAGACCGGTTATCCCGGCCGCCCAGGACGGCGTGCGCGTGCGCAGGTGCGCCTCGAGTTCGGCGGGGACATCGCAGTACCGCTCGAGATAATCACGGTCTACCAGGTCGTCGGCGAACAGCTGGTGCATCACCGCGCAGGCCAGCGCACCGTCGCTGCCCGGCCTCAGCATCAGGTGCTGATCGGCCTTGGCCGCGGTCGCGTTCAGATACGGATCCACCACGACCAGCCTGGCGCCACGCTCGCGCCGCGCCCTGGCAACATAGTGCATCACGTTGACCTGGGTATAGACGGGGTTGCCACCCCAGATCACGATCAGGTCGGCGCTTGCCATATTCCGCGGATCGGAACCCCGCTTGATCCCGGTGCCGGCAATCCAGCCGGCATCGGCCAGCGTGATGCAAAAAGTCGAGTGTTGGCGGGATGTTTTCAGCAAGTTGCGGAACAACTCGATGCTGTCGCGCTGCACCAGCCCCATGGTGCCGGCGTAATGGTAGGGCCAGAGCGTTTCGCTGCCGTGGCGCTGGATGGCGCGGGTAAACTGCTCCGCCACTTCGTCGAGCGCCTGTTCCCAGGTAATGACTTCGAACGCGCCCAGCCCCCGCCGTCTCGCACCCCGCCGGCGCAACGGATGCCCCAGGCGGTCGGGATGGTGGATTCGCTCGGCGTAACGCGAAACCTTGGCACAAATGACGCCGGCGGTATAGCTGTTGTCGCGCGCACCGATGACGCGGCCAATCGTATCGGCGTCGAGCACTTCGACCTCGAGGGCGCAGGTGCTCGGACAGTCGTGCGGGCAGGTCGAGAAATCCCGCCGCGGATATGTCGCCACGGTCATTTCGGCATTTTGCAAGATAGGCGCATAGGACGCCAGTCCCGCTGACCGAATTTAATTTGTCTTACAAATACGAGGTGCTACTATTAGCCCCCTTTGAATCCAACTTGAGGGACCCCGATGAGCACCGAAGACAAAAGACATTTCAAAACTCGAGAAGTGCATGCCGGGGTCAGACCCGATCCGGTGACCGGCGCGATCCTGACACCGATTTACCAGACCACGACCTACGTTCAGGAATCCGTGGACCAATACCTCGAGAA
>JBFGQE010000298.1:0-3560 GCA_041564355.1 Gammaproteobacteria bacterium
GACGCCGAGCACGGCGTTGAGCTCGTCGACCTCGCCCATCGCGACGATGCGAGCATCGTTCTTGTCGCGGCGGCTGCCGTCGGCGAGCCCGGTGGTGCCGTCGTCGCCGGTGCGCGTCACGACTCTGGTAAGGCGTTTACCCATTACTCGAAAGTATACCCCGCGGTGACGAAATAGTTGCGCTCGGGGCTGGGTTGAAAGGCGCCGAAATTACTGATGAATTCGGCATACTTCTCGTCGGCGAGATTGTTGACTCGAAACCTGACTTGCCAAGCTTTGTATTCATAGCCGATGCCGGCATTAATCACGGTGATTGAGTCCCGCTTGCCGAATTCATTGGCATTATCGCCCTGGGCGTAGCGCGGCGAGCTGTATTGCCATTCTAAAAACGTTGTCAGGTAATCGTTGCCGCGATAGTCGACGCGAAGACGGGCGACTTCGTCCGAGACGCCGGATACCTGCTTGCCTTCGAGCTGGCCGGATTCGAAGCTCGCGTCGACGAGGCCTATATCGGTACGCAGTACGAGGCTCGTGCGGACCTGGCCGACCCAGGATAGCGTGAGACCGTCTCGCCGGGTATCTTCGAGATTGACGTTGTTGCCGAACAGGCCGACGGTCGGGTCGAATTCGATCTCGTCGTCTAGATCCAGGCGATAAAGCGAAACGATCAGTCGCTGCTCCCCCCGAACGAGGTCCAGGCCAATTTCGACCGAGGTGCCCGTCTGGGTTTCGAGATCCTGGTTCGACGCCAGTTCGTCGACCTTGGCGAAGCGGAAATTCTCGTCGCGACGCAGCGTCAGCCTGGTTTGTTCATCGATTCTATAGGCTAGGCCCAGTTCGGCGACCGTGGCGTCGTCGTCGACCTCGATTCCGGCGGGAAAGGCAAAGCCGTTTGCCATGTTGTTTTCGACGCTGGACCGGCGCGCACCGAAGGTCAACTGCAGCGACTCGGTCACCTTTGGATTGACCTGCAGGTACAGACTTTCTGTCTTTTGTTCATTGCTGGTAGAAGACACGCCGGGTCCGAACATGGATTCGAATGGGATCTCAAGATCGAAATCGGTCTCCTCGAGATCGATACCGACGACATATTGCGTGCCCAGAGCGAAGTCCAGCGTACCAGACAGCTTGGGGTTGAGGCTGCCGTTTTCGCGCTTGATAAAGCCGGTTTCCGGGCTCGGGAAATCTCGGTTACTTTGCCGTATATCGGCATCGGTTTCGCGCTCGGTCGCATCGATACTGAATCGATGTCCACTGATACCGCGTTCGTATCCCAGCCTCGTCACGCTCGTATCCTCGTCGATGAAATCACTGGCGAAGCCCGAATTGACCTGTTGCGGATCTTCCTCGAACTCGGATTCGAGCAAGGCGCCGGGTAGCTCGAGTTCGTCGCGAATCTCCTGCACCTCGATAAATACGCGATAGTCATCGACGGCGACATAGTCGAGCAGCCCGCTAAAGTTGGTGTTTTCCTCTGCATTGTGGTCGCGGTAGTGGTCGGTTTCGAAACTTTCCGCGGAAAAGCGATAACTCAGTTCGTCACTTAGCCTTCGTGACGAATTAAACTGGATGCCACGGTAATCGAAACTGCCGACCCGAGCGCTGACCTGGTGACGATTTTGCTCGGTGCCACGGGTGATAATGTTAACGACGCCGCCAACGGCCTGATCGCCGTAAAGGCTGCCGGCGCTGCCGACGAGCACTTCGATGCGCTCGATGTCCTTCGGGAAAACATGATGCAGGTCGGGGGAGGCGATATCGCTGTGATTCAGGCGCCGACCGTTGACTAGCACCAGCGTATTGGCGTTGGCGGTCGAGCCAAATCCACGAATGCTGACCGACGCATCGGTGCCATTGCCGAACAGGTCGACGATCTGAATGCCGGGTATGCCGCGCAGCAACTGACTCGTGGTTGTGGCATTGCTTGCTTCGATTTCGCTGCGGGTCACGACGTAGACCGTGGCGCTGGAGCGGTTCTCCGGTTGCTCGGTTCGAGTCGGCGTGATGACGATCGGTCCCAGGGCTACGGCGGCGAACGGCGAACATGCCAAACACAGGCCCAGTATCAGGGATGAGCGGTATTTCATGTGGTTCTCCGAAATCCGAGAGACACACACAGTTGGCGAGGTTTGTTGTTATCGCGACAAGCTGTGAGAACCGCCACCCGCGGTTCTGGTATTGTTTAATCACTTCCAGGCCGGTCTCCGGACTCCGAAGCCGCAGGCTTCGTCACCGTTGCGGGGGCAGCACTCGATTTTCACGAGTTTCCCGATTATCGTGCGCGCACGCACCTGAAAACGTGGGTCGAATGATTCGGCAAAATCGCGCCGATGTCCAGCCGCGCAGCAGCCAGGTGTCGCATTCCGCTAGGATTGCGTCGATTTCCGATCTGTCGCATCATCCCGCGACTCCAATTTCGACTATCATCGCTACGTGTTCAGCTTCAAGTCCAGAGCCTGGCAAATCGGACTGACGGCGCTGCTGCTGGCGTTTATCTACGCGCTCAGCCTGACGCCGGCGGTGATGGGATTCGAGTCCGACCTGTTTGCCTACATCGTCGGTCTGCGGCCGGCGGATCGCGAGATCGTCGCGCTCGAGTCGATTCGGCTCGCGCCGCCGTGGAGCCTGCTGCTGGTCTATGGCCTGGTACTCGCGGTCTACGTGCGCCGTTTTACCCGTTCGCCGACCAACGCGGTCTCGGTGCTGACGGTCCTGTTGCTGCTGTTCGCGTTGCTGATGCTGGAGGTCTTTCTCGCGGTTTTCGCGGACCTTTTTTTGCCGGTGGTTTTCCCGGCGATCGTCATGTTGTTGCTGTCGCTCGCGTTCTGGATCGTCGAGGCCTGGCTCCGCATCGCCCGCGGCGCGCACTCGCGTGACGGCATCTCGCTCGACGATGTCGGCCAGGCAATCGAGCGCGAAGACCTGAAGACCGCGCTGTTACTGCTCAAGCAGTGCCCCTACAGCGACGAGCTGCTCGAGGTGGGTTATGAGCTCGGGATGCGGCTCGAGTCGCGCAAGCACTGGGCGGGCGCGTTGAGCCTGTATCACTGGCTGTCGCGCTATGACCCGGGGCTCGGCGATTTCGTCTCGAGAATCGAGGAAATTCGCAGCAACCGCGCGAAGCTGCTCGAACTCGGCAAGGCGGCACCGATCGCCGAGCCCGAGTCGCCGCGGGTCGGCAATTACCGGCTGGTCAAAAAGCTCGCCAAGGGGGCGACCGCAATCGTCTACGAGGCCGTCGACCAGCGCACGCACAACCGGGTCGCGCTGAAGCTGATGGCGATGCCGCAGGACAAGAAAGTCGAGCGCGATCGGATCCGGCAATGGCTGCGCGAGGCCGAGATCGTCGCCGGCTTCGAGCACGATAACATCGTCAAGATCCACGACGCCGGCATTATCGGCAACAATGCGTTTATCGCGATGGATTATGTCTCGGGTTACTCGATGTCGCTCAGGCTGCGCAAGCGCGAATACCTGACCGTCGGCGAATGCATTCGCATCACCAAGGACATGCTGCGCGGTCTCGCGGTTGCGCACGCCTCCGGCATCGTCCACGGCGA
>JBFGQE010000299.1:0-3548 GCA_041564355.1 Gammaproteobacteria bacterium
CCGCCGACGGCGCGGATTTCGTCTTCATGTGCGTCGGCAACGACGACGACCTACGCTCGGTGGTTTACGGAGACGACGGCGCGCTGGCCGGCTGCAAGGAAGGGGCGATCCTGGTCGACCACACTACCGCGTCTGCCGACGTCGCGCGCGAAATTGCTGGCAAATCGCATGTCCCGTTTCTCGACGCGCCGGTATCGGGCGGCCAGGCGGGCGCCGAGAACGGCGTACTCACCGTCATGATCGGTGGCGACCAGGCCGCCTTCGACGCGGCCAGGCCGGTGATCATGAGCTACGCACGTGCGGCCGAACTGCTCGGTGACGTCGGCGCGGGGCAATTGACCAAGATGGTTAACCAGATCTGTATCGCCGGCCTCGTGCAGGGATTATCCGAGGGTCTCAACTTTGCGCAGCGCGCCGGTCTCGACGGGCACAAGGTCGTCGAGGTGATCTCGAAGGGCGCGGCCGGATCCTGGCAAATGGAAAACCGCGGCGCGACGATGCTTAACGATGAGTTCGAATTCGGTTTTGCGGTGGACTGGATGCGCAAGGATCTCGCGATCTGTCTCGAGGAGGCAAAGCGCAATGGCGCCGAGCTGCCAATTACGAGCATCGTCAACGATTACTACGGTGAAATCCAGCAAATGGGCGGCGGACGCTGGGATACATCGAGCCTGATCCGGCGCTTTACGAAAAAATAAGCAAAATTATTTTTTCTGTGTACAGGCTGTGGATAATTCAATTTACTTGATAAAAAACAAGAGCTTATTTGTGCATTATTAGAAACGAGATCAATAAAGCAGCCCATATATACTGTTTTTTCTACCGTTTATCGAAATTTTTCTGGTTTTTTTCGAAAAGTGACCTATATATGTAATCGTGGTAAAGGTTAAGAACACCTAACCTCTCTCACGATGTCCTCCTTTGGTTATAATTGTCGATTACGACTTTAGGCCGGTTCTCTGAACCGGCCTTTTTTTTTGTTTTATCGATCAGTGCGCGCGATTGCAGGAGCGGCTTGCGCTTGACGGTGGCGTCGAATTTGTCAATATAGTTCCGCGGGGCCCGATCCCGCCAATAACGCTAACCAAACGAGGAGCCAATGCACGCCTGGAAATGCGTCGCCTGGGGTGGACCGGCACAGCTGGAAATGGGTCGCATGCCCGATCCGGAATGCGGCCTGGATGAAGTCGAAATCGAGGTCGAAGCCTGCGGTGTAAACCTGGCCGACCTGTTGCTGATCGCGCGGCGTTCGCAGGTTCGGCCCGAGTTACCGTTCGTGCCGGGCATCGAAGTGGCCGGCACGATCAGCCGGGTCGGTAGCGACGTGACCGGTTTCGAAGTCGGCGACCGGGTTGCAGCCTACACCCGCTACGGCGCCTATGCCGAAAAGGTCGCCGTGCCGGCCGCGCAGGTTTGCCGGATTCCCGAAGCGATATCGTTTACGCTGGCCGCGGCCTTCCCGGTTGCCTACGCGTCTGCCGAGCTCGCGCTGGATCGCGCCGGGCTCGCCGCGGACGAGGTGGTCGTGATCGGCGGGGCCGGCGGCGCGCTGGGCAGCGCCTGCGTCGAGCTTGCGCGGCAACGCGGCGCTACAATCGTTGCCAGCGTCGGCGATGCGGACAAGGAAGCCATCGCGCGCGCCTGCGGCGCCGACGAGATCGTGTCTTCGCGCTCGCGCCATCTGTACGAGGAGTTGCACGGTGTCGCGCCGCACGGCGTGGACGTCATCATCGATCCGGTAGGAGGTGTGTTCTTCGAAGAAACCCTGCGCGCGCTGAATTTTGCTGGCCGCGTCATCGTGCTGGGTTTCGCCTCGGACAAGATTCCGTCCTTGCGGATGAACCACTTGCTTGCGCGGCATCAGAGCATTATTGGGTCTTCGTTTGCCCTGACCTGTTTACGGGAGCCGGAGCGCATTGCGCAGGAATGGCCGAAGCTGGTCGATTTGTTCGAACGGGGCGAAATCAAGCCGCGGGTCAGCAAAACCCTGCCGTTCAAAGATTTGCCCAGGGCGCTCAACCTGTTGAAGGAGCGCAAGGTCGCGGGCCGTGTCGTGCTCGAGCTTTAGGCAGCGCCTAGCCTGTGGCGATGTAGAGCGCGGTCAGGAGTCGGTTGCTGTCCTCGGTTGTATCGGCATCGTCATGGTAAATCTCGAGCGCCGGTCGCTGTCCGTCGAGCTTGATCTTGTGCATGCGGCAATGGCTTTCGAGCGCGTACCAGGCGAGGGGCAAAAATCGATGGTCACCATGCAGTGTCATCTTGAAGTAAGCACCACCACTGAAGTCCCGACGCGTGTAGTTTGACGACGGCGTGCGCTCGCTGATCGGGATCCCGATCTCTGCGTCGTATTCGGCGGCCAGCGCGTCCTGGTGGTGATAGAGCGTGAACGCCAGGCCGCTGGTGTCCTTCGCGGCGGCCCGCAGCGATTCGACCGCGGAGCGTCGCGTCGCCTCGAGCTGGCGCAGGTTACCCTTGCACGGCACGGACCAGTAGCTGAAGTCCTCCAGCGATTCGCGACCGACGAAAGCGAGCGTCGGGTGAGGCGCGTCGGCGTTCAGGTAACCGTTCAACAGCGCCAGTCCGAGATCGTAATCACGCCCGATCATCGGCTCCATGCGTTTCGTCATGAATCGAAACAGGAATGGCATGCGCCCGACCATTTCCCAGGTAACCAAAGTTGTATTGCCGTGTTCCTCGAATTCCCAGTTGACCTCGTTGATCGATTTGAACGGGCGCAGGAATTCGATTTGCTGGTTGATCCGCCGCTTCGGCTGTATCGAGACGTGAGTCAGCCTGCCCGCGCCGACGACCTTGCCGTCCCAGGAATAATAACCTCCCTCGCTGTCGTAACCATCGCTGTACTCGATGCGCGTATCGGGTTCGTGCATCAACCACGGGCTCCATGACGGCCAGGACTTGAAATCAACGACCGCGGCGAACACGGTGTCGACCGGGGCGTCGATTTCGAGGCTGCGGCGCACCTGATAATTTCCATCCAGCGTGGCCAGGTAAACCAGTGCGCCGACTATCAGCGCGGCAGCCACGGCGAGCGCTATCCACATGATTCGCTCTCCAGCGTATCCGGTTTCACGCTTTGCTGGCTGCGGCGGCGAATCAGCCACAGAAACATCGCGGTGGATATGCCGGCCGAACTGAAGATCATGCACATGACGATGATCTGGTATCGCGCCGCGACCAGCGGCTCGGTTCCGGCGAGAATCTGGCCGGTCATCATGCCGGGCAGGGAGACGAGGCCGACCGCGAGCAGCGAGTTAACCACCGGAATCATCGCGGCCTGGAACGCGGTATTGCGGGCCCGGGCATAATCCTCGTGGTGACCGAGTTCGCTGTACAGCCGCTCCCCGGCCAGGCTGACCGCGTTCATCGAGTTCGAAAATATCATTCCGGCGAGCGGAATCAGGATCGCCGGCTTGTACCAGGGATCGGCATGTAGCACGCCCTGCGTGATCAGCGCGAGGTTGAACAGTCCGCCGACCGAAATTGCGGCCAGGCTGTAGACCAGCAGGTCGGTATTTTTCACCGGTAGC
>JBFGQE010000300.1:0-3535 GCA_041564355.1 Gammaproteobacteria bacterium
CGAGGCCAACAAGATTCTCGGTAACCGGGCCGGGCAACTGCCGATCGATGGACTCTGCGTGCGGGTCGGCGCGATGCGTTGTCACTCCCAGGCGCTGACGCTGAAGCTCAGGCGCGAGCTGCCGCTGGACGAGGTAAACGCGATACTCGCCGGGGCCAATGAATGGGTCAGCGTGATCCCGAACGAGCGCCAGCCCACGATGCAGGCCCTGTCGCCGGCGGCGGTCACCGGCCGGCTCGAAATACCGGTCGGGCGTTTGCGCAAGCTCAGCATGGGCGACGATTATCTGGCCGCGTTCACGGTCGGCGATCAACTCCTCTGGGGCGCGGCTGAGCCGTTACGGCGCATGCTGAATATCCTGCACGAGCGCTGACGTGGAGCACCGTATCGCGCTGTCCCATGCCAGCAGCCTGGTAGCAGAAGCGATCCTGGAAAAGTTCGCCGCGTCGTCGATCCCGACCGAGGCGCTGGTCCTGCTCGACGATTCCCGTCGCCTCGGCAATCGTCTCGGCTTTCGCGATACGCACCTCGCTTGCGCCGATCAGCAAGCCTACGATTTCTCCCAGGCCGCGCTGTTACTGTTGACGGAAGACGATGCCGCGCTTGCGTCGCAAGCGGAGGCCGAGGGCTGTTTCGTCGCGGGTCACGCTATTGCCGGCGATCTGCCGGCGGCTTTCGCGGATTCGAACCGTGCCCCGGAAGTTGCTTTCAACGCGACCAGACTGCGTCTGGCCGGACCCGCACTGAGCTGTCTCCTACCAGCGTTGGTCGAATTGAACAATTGCGGTCAGCTGACGCAGCTCAACACGGTGCTGCTGCTGAGCGCCGAGTTCCACGGCAAGGCCGGTATCGACGAACTTGCCACGCAGACGATCAACCTGTTGAACTCGCGCGAAGTAATCCCCGCGGTGTTTCCGCAACAGATCGCGTTCAATCTGCTCGCGGAAACCGCTGACCGTCGTTTTTCCGCCGACCTGGCGCGGATATTGGGAAATAATTCATATTCCTTCACGCAGCAAAGCGTTAATGTACCCGTATTCCACGGTTTCGCCGCCGCGATGCAGCTTCAGTTCGGCGCGAGTATCCGCCTCGAGGACTGTATTGCGTGTTTGCAAGGGCTCGAAAACGTGACCATTACGAACCAGCCGGCAAGCCTGGTATCCGATTGTAATCAATCGTTTAGCTGTGTTATAAGCCATCTGGAGCAGACGCCGGGCCAACCCTCATGCGTACATTTCTGGATGCTGGCAGACCCGCTGAGATACGGGTTAGCAACAAATTACATGCATGTCACAGAGTTTTTGCTAAAATCTTTTTTGTAATCTATAGTTACATCTACTTGTGAAAGTGCTTTCTTTAAAGTAAATTCTCTGACTGCAATCATAGGTGCATGGATTTTAGGCACTTTTTATAAGAATCTGGTTGGGGAGCTGGGAGACTAAACGTGCGTAATCTGGGACTAATTGTTGCATTATGGTTGGCAACCTTGCTGCCAACGAACAGTCTTGCATTAGGTCTGGGCGAGATTGAAGTCAAATCCTTCCTCAATCAGCCTCTCAACGCTGAAATCGAAGTCATTTCGGCCCGCCCCGGCGAAATCGACGATCTGCTCGTTAGTCTCGCCTCGCGTGATGCATTCACCCGCGCCGGCCTGTCGCGTCCGCGCCACCTGTCCGATCTCAGGTTCGCGGTGCGTAAAAACGAAGCAGGCGACGAAGCGGTTATTCTTGTCACCACCAAGAGCGCGGTCAAAGAGCCGTTCCTGAATTTCCTGATCGAGGCGGACTGGTCGAAAGGTCGCGTGCTGCGCGAGTTCACCGTGCTGCTCGATCCGCCGTTTTATGCCGATCAACCCGCACCGGCCGAACTGGTCAGCGAGCCGGTCGGCGAACCGGCCATGCAAGAAGAGCAGACGGTCAGCGCGATTGCCGAGGATGCCGGGCTGACGACAACCCAGACCGACGAGACGATGCAGGAGCCTGTCGAACAGGTCACCGAGCCGATCGCGCTGGCGGAGACGCCTCCTCCCGAGAGCGAAATCGAGGAACTGATTCCCGAGACTTCACAAAACATCATCCAGGGTGATGTTTTAGTCGTTAAAGGGGACACGCTTTGGAGTATCGCCTCGCGTTACAAGGATGCAGACCACAGCATGTCCCAGGTGATGCTGGCTTTTCTGCGCGCCAATCCCGATGCATTCAACGACAGCAACATCAATAACATGAAACTGGGCGCGGTACTGCGGGTACCGGATGCGCTCGAACTTGACATGCTCGACCAGCGGGAAGCCTATGCCGAGGTGCTCAAACAGAACGGTCTGTGGAATGATTATGTCGCCCGCGTGACCGGCGTAAGCCCGGCCGTGGCCGTCGAAGCAGACGCCAGCGGAGAGATCGCAAGCGATGCCGGCGAAGCGTCCGGCGGTGAATTGAGCCTGTTATTGCCGGGTGATGCGGAAACCGATTCGACCGGCAGTGGAGACAGTGCCGAGATCGACGCGCTGCGCACCAAGCTTGCCCTGGCCGAGGAAGAACTGGACGCGGCCCGGATCGAAAACACCGAACTCGAATCGCGGATCAGCGAGTTGCAGGCCCGCCTGTCCAAGCTCGAAGAACTGCAAAAAATGGTCGAGATCGAAGACGACAGCCTGGCCACGCTGCAGGGTCAGCAGGCCGAGCAGCCCGAGCCGGTCGCGGCGGTCGAGGCCGACCAGACACCCGACGGCGAAAGTGAAGATACGCTGGTCGAAGAAAGCCTTAGCGACGCGATCAAGGAAGACGAAGAAGCTCTGCTCGAAGAGTTACTCGCCGAGGAAGCGGCCGCGCAGGCCGAAGAGCAGGCCGCCTTGCAACCGGCGGATATTCCTGACGGGGAAAGCGAAGACGCGCTTCGCGACGAGCCCGAGCCTGCCGATGCAGGCGGCGCAACCATGACCAGCGAACCGGCCGATAGCGAAGTTACCGCACCGCCCGCGCCGGTCATCATCACCGAGCCGGTGACCCGTTCGCCGTCGATTTTCGACGGGATTCTGCCGCCAAGCGTCATCGACATGATTCCGTCGATGCCGTCGCTCGGTGGCCTGTTTGCCGATCCGATTATCCTTGCGGCAATCGGTGGCGTGGTCGTTCTGCTGCTGTTACTGATGCTGGTCAAGCGTCGCAAGGCTGCTGCCGAGGATGATTCCACTATCACCGCGTCGGCGGAAGAAGACATGTTTGCCGCCGATGACGACGAGGAATTGACGCCGATCCACCTGGCCGAAGCCGAAGAGCCCGCGGAAACGGATATCAAGGTTCCGAGCGAAGAAGATGTCGCGGAGCCGCCGGCGGCGCAGGCTGAACCGATGGACGACCTCGCGGCGACCGCGGTTATTTCGGCCACGGATATGCCGGAGCCAGAGGCTGCGCCGGCAGCGCCCAGCGCGGAACAGGATGACGTGCTCAACGAGGTAGACGTCTACCTGGCTTACGGCCTGTACGATAACGCCGAGGACTTGCTCAAATCGAATATCGAGGAGCATCCTGAACGGGCAGAC
>JBFGQE010000301.1:0-3499 GCA_041564355.1 Gammaproteobacteria bacterium
GTCTGCGCCGACATTGCTACCCCGCGCCATCGGCGGCCGCGCGAAACGCTTCAGGTACCAGGGCCCGCCGGCCTTCGGACCGGTACCCGACAGGCCCTCACCGCCGAAAGGCTGCGTGCCGACCACGGCTCCGATCTGATTACGATTGACGTAGATATTGCCCGCGCGCATGCGCTTGACCACCCGCTCGACGCGGGTATCGACGCGCGTGTGCATGCCGAAGGTAAGACCGTAACCCTGCGCGTTGATCCGGTCGACGACCTGGTCGATCTCGTTGGCGCGGAAACGCGTGACGTGCAGCACCGGGCCGAATATCTCTTCCTCCAGCTGCTCGATACCGTCGAGGCCGATTACGCAAGGCGCCACGAACAGGCCCTCGTCCGGCACTTTCAGTGCCTTGAGCAGGCGGCCATCCGCCTGCATGCGTTCGCAGTGTCCGCCGATCTTGTCCCGAGCGGCCTGGTCGATGACCGGTCCCACGTCGGTGCGGAGCAACCACGGGTTGCCAAGCGCGAGCTCGTCCATCGCACCGAAGAGCATCTCCTGGATCTTGTCGGCAACATCCTCCTGCAGGTAAAGCATGCGCAACGCCGAGCAACGCTGCCCGGCGCTCTGGAACGACGACGCGAGCACGTCACGAACCACCTGCTCCGGCAGTGCGCTCGAATCGACGATCATCGCGTTGAGGCCGCCCGTTTCGGCGATCAGCGGTGCCTCGGGGGCGAGATGCTGCGCCATGTTGCGATTGATGTGTGCCGCGGTCGCGGTCGAGCCGGTGAAACAAATCCCGTCGACCCGGGAATCACTGGAAAGCGCGGCGCCGACCACCTTGCCACTGCCGGGGAGCAGCTGCAGCGCGTCTCCCGGGATACCTGCCTCGTGCATCAGGTTTACCGCGAAAGCCGCGATCAGGCTAGTCTGTTCGGCGGGTTTTGCGATCACCGCGTTGCCATTTACCAGCGCGGCAAAAATCTGCCCGCTGAAAATGGCCAGCGGAAAATTCCACGGCGAAATGCAGGCAAACACGCCGCGTGCCGGGTGACCACTGTCGGCCCGCCTCGCCTCGCTCGCGTAATAGCGCGCAAAATCGACCGCCTCGCGCACCTCGCCGACCGCGTCGAGCCAGGTCTTGCCAGCCTCGCGAGCAAGCAGGGCGAATAATTCGGGCGCGTTTTTCTCGTACAGGTCGGCGACGCGCTCGATTGCCGCGGCGCGTTGTTCCACCGCCAGCTGCGACCAGGCGGCGTGACCTTCTCTTGCCGCGGTTAGCGTGGCTTCGACACAAGCCTCGTCCGCGTCGATGACCTCGCCGACCCGGTCTCCCGGGTCCGCCGGGTTGGGCACCACACGCGGCTCGAGCGCGGATGCTATCGAGGCGGTGGTCGGAGCGGCCTGCCATCTCTTGTCACGCAACGGTTCGCGCCTGTCATGCAGTGACGCGAGGGTTTCCAGATCCGTAATGTCCCAGCCTTTCGAGTTACGCCGCGCGTCACCGTAAAGCTCGTCCGGTGGCGTAATTACCGGGTTCGGAATCTGTTGCAGTTCATTCACCGCCTGCAGCGGATCGCGCGCAATCGACTCCGGGGTGATCGACGTATCGACGATCTGATTGACGAACGAGCTATTGGCGCCATTTTCGAGCAAACGGCGCACCAGGTAAGCAAGCAAATCCTGGTGCTCGCCGACCGGCGCATAGATACGACAACGCGTCTGCTGCTCGCGGTGAACCTGATCGTGCAGCGCTTCACCCATGCCATGCAAGCGCTGAAATTCGAAGTTTTTCTGACCGCTCGCGAGCTGCAGAACCGCGGCCACTGAATGCGCGTTATGCGTGGCAAACTGTGGATAGATTCGATCGGTCATGGACATCAGTTTGCGCGCGTTCGCGATGTAGGACACATCGGTGCTGACCTTGCGCGTGAACACCGGGTAGTCTTCCAGCCCCAGTACCTGCGCGCGCTTGATCTCGGTATCCCAGTAGGCGCCCTTGACCAGGCGTACCATGATCCTGCGGTCGAGTTTTTGCGCCAGCGCGTAGAGCCAGTCGAGCACCGGGGCGGCACGGCGGCCGAAGGCCTGCACCACGACGCCGAAACCGTCCCAGCCGCGCAGGGCCGGATTGGCCAGCACGGCCTCGATGACGTCCAGCGAAACGTCGAGCCGGTCGGCCTCTTCCGCATCGATGTTGAATCCCATGTTGGCCGAGCAGGCCAGCATCGCCAGCGACTCGACACGGGGCACGAGTTCATCGATTACGCGCTGATACTGCCCGAGCTCGTATCGTGCATGCAATGCCGACAACTTCACCGAGATGCCGGGATTGTCGCGAATATCCGGGTTGCGGCAGGCGTCCGCGAGTTCGCTGATTGCGTCCGAATAGGCCAGATGGTAACGCCGCGCATCGGCGTCGGTGCGCGCGGCTTCGCCGAGCATGTCGTAGGAATAGGTATAGCCTTCCTGTTCCAGCTCGCGCGCCCGCTTCATCGCCTTTTCGATGCTGGTGCCGAGCACGAAATGGCGCCCCATCTCGCGCATCGCCTGGCCCACCGCATTACGCACCAGCGGCTCTCCGAGGCGCTTGACCAGCCCGTGCAGGGTTCTGAACAGCCCGCTCTCGTCTTCCGGCGCGATAATCTTGCCGGTCAGCAACAGCGCCCAGGTCGAAGCGTTGACCAGCGGCGATCCGGAATGACCGAGGTGCTCACCCCAGTTTCCCGGCGAGATCTTGTCCTCGATCAGGTCGTCTATCGTATCCGCGTCCGGTACGCGCAGCAGCGCCTCGGCGAGACACATCAACGCCACGCCTTCCCGCGTTGTCAGACCGTATTCGGCGAGAAAATTTTCCATCATGCTAGGCGAGCTGTTGGCGCGCACCTCGCGCACCAGAGTTGCCGCCGCATTACTGATCTTTTCACGTTCCCCGGCGCTCAAGGCCGCGACCTCGATCAATTGCTCGACCACCTCGGATTCCCCTTTGAGATAATGACGGCGGATTTTCCGCCGCAGCGAATCCGGGGAGATGGGCGGAATGACGGGTGCTGACTTTGGCATTAGATATCGCTCCTTCTTGTTGATAGTCGGCGATTTCGCTCGCAGCTGATAATATAGGGGCAAAACGAAAACGATAAAAGGTTTACAATATCCGGATACTAATAAGGGGGGTCGGATAATGAATAAATGGTTCAAACAGCTCGACAAGCACCTCGCGGCCAACCCCGAGCTGAACAAGCCGAAACCGGGGGAAGACACTTTCTCGGAGAATTACCAGGGCGATTTTTCGGTTGACGATGCGCTGATCGACCTGCAGGTACTGGGCCAGATCGATACCCGCAATCGCGCCCAGGCTCGCCTGGTAAAGATTTCCCGGGATTCGAAAAACTATTCGATCAAGCTGTACACGCTCAAGGAATCGATACCGTTATCGCAATCGATGCCGATCTTCGAATCCATGGGCCTGGGTGTTCTGATCGGTCGCCCTTACCGCATCAAGCTCGGTAAC
>JBFGQE010000302.1:0-3467 GCA_041564355.1 Gammaproteobacteria bacterium
ATGTCGAGCTCCTGAATCGACAGCGAAATCTTGCCCGCCTGCGCCAGCGGCGCGAACGCGAGCAGCCCCGCCAGCAGCGCCGGCCGCGGCCAATGCATCAGCCTGATCATGAATCGGTTAATCATCTCGCTTGCTTCGCATTAATTAGTCGCTCGTTTGTTCAGTTCCTGCCGCTCGATCTCGAATTCAAATCTTTTCCCGTCCCGGGTAAAGATCGCCCGGCCCTCGAATACCGCGATCAGCCGCATCCCCTCGATGCGATCGCCCGGGGCGAGGAGTTCACCATTGACGATCACCATCGGCGCCGTCTCCGACACCATGGTCGCGGTCAGCTCGAGTTCGACTTCCTCGGGCGGCACCACGACCGGGGCCGGCGGAGGCGGTGGTTTCGCCCGCAGCGCCTCGGGCCGGCTGAACGGGTTGGCCTGCAGCGTCAACAGCGACGACTCGGCGCCGACGGTCGCGAACGAGGCCGCGCCAATCAGCGCGATCAGGACGATCAGCAAATCAGGACGCATAAGCCGACTCCATGCGGTACGACACCAGCGTCAATAACAGGCTCAGCTTGGGATTATCCAGCGCGTCACGGTCGTCGGGCCGAATCTCGAACTTTTTCACCACGATGTAACCGAGCTCGTCGTTGACGACCTGCAGCCATTCGAAGAAGTCGTGGTAGCCGGCCCTGAGCTTGACCTCGAACAGGCTCTCGCGAAAATTCTGCACCTGGCTCCCGCTGCCGGGCTGCACGCTGATTAACTCGACGTCGGTGGACCAGGATACCTTTTGCAGGCGGCCGATCACGAAAGACTCCATCTGCCGCGCCGGCAGGCGCGCCATGTCGCCGTGCAGCCGTCGCGACAGGGTCTGCACCTCGGCGTCGATCTGTTCCAGCTGCTCGCCGAGGCTGGCGTTGCTGGTCACGGTTTGCTCGAGCAGTTCGTGCGAGCCGTGCAGCTCGCGGTACTGCTTGATCTGCGGCCAGAGCAGGTAGGTCACCTGCGCCAGTACGACCAGCAGCACGATGCCGCAAAGCAGCATCGCGGCGACACGCGGCTCGGTATTGTCGATGAAGTCCCGCATCAGGCGGCTCCCGGGCGCGACGACACGATAATATCGAGACTGAAGTCGACCACCTTGACCCGGTTGACCTCGCTCTGGCGCGAGCTGACGATGCGCACGTTCTCGATTTCCGGCTGCTGCGTCAGGTTGAGCACGAATTTCGACATGGCGACGTGGTCCAGCGCCTGGCCCTGTATGTTCATATGCGTCTCGATCTTCCAGGTTTCCTCTTGCTTCGCCCCTTTATCGGCAGGTATCACGATAAAGTAACCCGTACTGACCGCTTCGCGGCGGTCCTCGACCGGGGTGCCGGCGCGGCGGAATTTCCAGTTGGTCAGCCAGACCTCGGGACCCGGCAGCGCGCGGTCGATCATGACGAACATCTGCTCGGCCGAGGCGCCGCTGCGCAACCCGCTGAGCAGGTTCAGCTGTTGCTGCAGGTTCTGTTTCTGCTGGTTCAGGTGCTCTAGCCGGCTGCGATTCGCATTGGTGATTTCGCGCTGCGACTGGAAATAGTTGATTTCCTCGTCGATCTTCGCGTTGGTGCCGCGCAGCGCGAAAAACGCGCCGACGATGACCACCGACAGTGCCACGAGGATATAACCGGCCAGGCGAAACCAGCGGTAGAACAACAGGCGCTTGCGCAGGTCTTCGGGAAACAGGTCGATTTCATTCATCCGCGACCAATCCTCTCAGCGCGAGCCCCATCGCGATCGAAATATCGGAAAACATGCCCTCCCAGGACAACTGCGTCGCCTCATTCTCGTCGCGAAACACCTGGTTGAACTCGACCTGCCCCTCGGGTTGGTCGATGTCGAGCAGCGTGATCAGCAAACGCTGTGCGCCGGGCCAGTGGGCCAGGTTGCCGAGCAGGCAGACCCGGCTTACCGGGACACCGTGGGTTTCGGCGGCGGTGAACACCAGCACCCGGTTGATCTCGTTGACCAGGTCGAGAAAGCACGGCTTGACGATCTCGAGCAGGGTTGCGGAGTAATCGCCGTCGGCATCGTCGCCCATCGCGCGCGCCATCGCCCGCCGCTGCAAACCGTGATGCCTGACCAGCTCGAGGGCCGCTTCGGGTGACACGTCGAGTTCGCCCGAGATTCGCTCCAGCAGCAGGTTTTCGCCGAAGGTGACCGCCTGGGTAAACAATAGCCTGCGGCCGGAAATCACGGTCAGGTAGGTTTCGTCGAGGTAGCCGTGGACCAGCAGCACGTTGTCCGCCGCGTGGCCGGTATACAGCGCGCCGACGACGCGGCGTACCGCGGTCGGTGCGACGTCCAGCGAATCGACCTCGAGACCGCAATGCATCAACGCGCCGAGCAGGCGATCCACCTTGTCGCGCGGGGCCAGCGTGGCGATCACCATGTGCTCCTCGTCGGACGGCTTGCAGCGCACCGGCACGTAGTCGACGACGTAATCCTCGAGCGGACCTTCGACGCGCCGCGCCAGCATCTTGACCACCTCGGCGTCGACATCGCTCACGCTGGCCTTATAGGTCAGCAGGATAATGCGCACGTCTTCCCAGGGCATCAACGCGGAGACCCGCCTGCCCTGGAAACGCTTGCGCTTGAGCGCGCCGTTCACCAGGCGCTTGAGTAATTTTGGCGCCGCGAGCAGCTCGTCCCGGCTGCCCTCGTAGGGAATCGAGATCTTCGCCCTGATCGAGTAAAGCCCGTGCGGCAGCGGCCGGATCTGGCACAGGTGGATGAAATCGGTCGCGATATCGATACCGATCAGTCCCGGTGCCGACGACTTTTCCGGGGCGGGGGTGCTACGCCTGAATTTTTGCAGAAAGCTCATGATAATACGCGCGAAAAATCTCCGGTTTACCGCTTTGTATCGGCCGCAACGGGGAAAATTGAAATCCGGATTCCGGAAAACCGGCGCCGGAACTAACTCGACTTAACCTGCTGCTCGCTGCAGTTTGGGGAACAGCATGCCGACGACTTCGTTAAGTTGCCCCGCCGCTTCGGCGTTAATGGTTTCGCATTGGCCGGTATCCAGCCCGGTCAGGTCCCAGGCTCGATCGTCGGCCATCACCAGCACGTCGTCGAGGGAGCGGTTGGTTACGAAAGCGTCACCGAACAGCGCGGCCAGGTGAATGATCGCAGCCTCCCGGGCCGATTCGGCCTGGGTATTCAGGTCGAGATGGTTTCGGATCAACTCGACCAGGCTGTCCGGCAGTTTCCAGTTTTGCATCAACTTCGACGCTACCTGGGTATGATCGAAACCGATAATTTCCTGCTCCACCCGGTGCAGCGGACGACTTGCCTGTACCGCCTCGCGCTGCGCCTGCTGCGCCAGCACCGGCACCGACTGGTACATGATCAGGTGGCCGACGTCGCTGAGCAGGCCGGCCACGAACAGGCGCTCGCTGTCCACGAGGTTGCAGTGCGCGGCGAGGC
>JBFGQE010000303.1:0-3462 GCA_041564355.1 Gammaproteobacteria bacterium
ATCAGCAGCAAGGCGAAAGCTGCCGCGGTGCGGGCACTCGGCGCCGAGGGGGTGGCCTTGCGTGACGATGGCGACTGGGTCGAACAGGTCCACGAGTTACTGCAAGACCAGCCACTCGACGTGGTTGCCGACGTCGTCGCGGGCCCGTTGTTCAAGCCGCTGATCAACCTGCTGCGTCCCGAGGGCCGTTATGTCACCGCGGGCGCATTCGCGGGTCACGCGGTAGAGCTCGATTTGCGCACGGTTTACCTGAAGCACCTCGAGATTCACGGTTCTTCGCAGGGAACTCGTTCCGCTTTTGCCAGCCTGCTCGGTTACATCGAAGCCGGAAAGCTGGCTCCGAACCTGTTCGCGACCTACCCGCTCAGCGAGTTTCATCGCGCGCAGACCGAGTTCATGGAAAAGGGCTACGTCGGCAAACTGGTGGTCATGCCGGACCGGTTTTATCAACCGGTTTAACTGCCGGCGGCGAGCCTCAGCATCGCGTGCAGTAACACGTTGCAGCCCGCCTCGAGGTCCGCGGGCTCGGCGCTTTCCGCCTCGTTATGGCTGAGCCCGCCCGCGCAGGGTACGAAAATCATCGACGTCGGCGCGACCAGGCAAACCTGGCAGGCATCGTGCCCGGCGCCGGACACCATTTGCTGATGACGATAGCCGAGGTCCCGCGTCGACTCTTCGACCGCGTCGATGCAGCGCGCGTCGAAGCTGACCGGCGGCTTGTTCCAGATTTCATCGAGCCGGGCCTCGACCGCATGGCGAGCCGCAATCTCGCCGACCCGACGGGACAGGCGATCGGCCATGCCGGAAAGCACGTCCGGATCCGGGTTGCGAATATCGATGGTGAGAAAAACCTCGCCCGGAATCGTGTTGCGCGAGTTCGGCATAACCGACATTTCGCCGACCGTGGTGACCGCCTGCGGTGCAAACTCGTGCGCCAGCGCCTGCACCATCGTGATGACTTCGGCAGCCGCGACCAGCGCGTCGCGTCGACCTTCCATCGGTGTGGATCCCGCGTGTGAATCCTGTCCGGTCAGGCGCAGGTCATACCAGTGCTGCCCCTGGCCACCGACGACGACGCCGATCTGGTTTTGGTTCGCCTCGAGAATCGGGCCCTGCTCGATATGCGCCTCGAGCAGCGCCCCGATCGGATTACTGCCGCAGACCATGTCGCCGAGGTAGCCGATCCGCTTTAACTCATCGCCGAGCGTTTTGCCGTCGCTATCGCTGCGAGACCAGGCGTAATCCCTGTCGAACAGCCCGGCGTAGACACCGGACGCTATCATTGCCGGTGCGAAACGCGAACCTTCTTCGTTGGTCCAGACCACGACTTCGAGCGGCGCCTCGGTGGTGAGGTTGTGATCGTGCAGCGTGCGCAACGCTTCGAGGGCGGCAAGCACGCCGTATATGCCATCGAAGCGACCACCGTGCGGCTGGGTATCGAGATGACTGCCGGCAACCACCGGCGGCAGCGCGTCGTTGCTTCCGGCGCGGCGCGCGAAGATATTACCCATGTCGTCGATGCGAATACTGCAGCCGATGTCCCGGCACCAGCCGATAAACAGGTCGCGACCTTCACGATCCTCGTCAGTCAGCGCGAGTCGGCAAGAGCCGCCGTGCCGACCGGGACCGATCTCGGCCATCGCCATGATGCTGTCCCACAGACGCCGCCCGTTGACGCGCAAAGCTTCGCGTCCTTGCATTGCTATTTCCCCGCCGGATCCCGCTTCAGTGCCTGGCACAGGCAGTGCACACCGCCTCCGCCCAGGGTAAACATCGACATATCCGGCGCGAATACTTCGTAGCCCCGTGCTCGCAAGTCCTGGTTCAACTTGACGCTGCCAGCCATCGACAACACCTTGCCGCTACCCAGCGCAACCAGGTTTACGCCGAGGTCCTTCGCCTCGGCGAAGCCGACATCGATAAAATCGAATCCCCGCTTGCGTAACCAATCGATCACCCAGCCCTCGAGTCCGTCAAGGCAGGCCACGAGCAGCTTGCGGTCCAGCGGCACAACGAGGCCGTCGAGGTGAACGAATAGCGCGGGAATCGGCGCGACTTCGGCTTCCCAGCCCTCGTCGCGAATGAACCCGGCGACCTGTTCCGCACCGGCCTGCTCAGAGCGTTCCCCGCCATAGCCGATCAATACGGTGCCCGGTTCGAGAATAACGAAATCTCCGCCTTCGAAATGGCCAGCGGTTGCAAACTGCCAAATCGGAATATTCTTCTGTTGGTAAAACCGAATCACCGAGTAATAATCCGCGCGGCGGCATTTCAACTGCATATGACAAATCAGCGCGCCCCAGGGGGTCATCGCACTGGAATCACGGGCGAAGAAATTTCGATGCAGGACCGGATCGGACTCGAGGTAATGGCAGGTGACACCCGCCTCCTCGTAGATTCGCACCATTTCGCGATGCTGGCGCTGCGCCAGCTCGAAGTCGAATTCGATCCCGGTTCGGTGCCTATTGCGCAGGGTCCGGCCGATGATCGGGCCGGCCTCGACCCATTGATAGTAGTCGGGTTTCCCGAGCAACACGTCGCGCAACGGAGCGTAGTCGTTATCGATGCCCCAGTAGTCGGGAGAAATTGGCTGCTCGCTCATATCCCTGGCCAAAAACTTGAGTCAGCCGGCAGTTTGGCATAAATCGGGGAGCGACGGAAATCTTCTTCTGGCGTCAGGAGCCGGTCTCGGCGAGCCAGCCGGTACCTCTGCCGATCACGTCTTCGAGCATCGCGATTTCACGCGACAGTTCGCGCGCGAGGTTCAATAAGAATACGCCGAACTGGGTCGGGTGCCGCAGATGCAGGTCGTAAAACTGGGCGCTACTGATGCTCAGGACCAGGCTGTCTTCAGCGGCGACATCGGTGCCGCTGCGTTCGATCAGGCCAATCATTTCATCGAAACCCAGTTGCTCGCCCTGGCAAAAGTAGCGAGTCAGAACATCGCGTCCCTCGCAATGCTTGTAGTATGCGATCTTACCCTGCAACACGACCTGAAAATCCTCGGCCTGTTCGCCGACATGGGTAATGTATTCGCCCTTGGGGATTCTCTCGATTTTGCCGTGTTCGAGCAGGTCGCGAATGACCTCCTCGGACAGAGCACCGAAGGTAGACAACTCGGAAAAGTAAGAGAGACCGAACCTATCGATCGCTTCTTTCGCATCGATAATTTTCATTGCTTGCGTCATACCGGATCAAAATTCAGCGCACATCATACTCGATTATGCAAGCGATAAAAGTGATATATGCCACTCGTTTTCATAATCGCCTCAATAATTTAGACAACTAAATTCGAATAATTATGCGATGAGGTTCAAAAAAAGTTCATTAGGTGAATTTAAAATTACTATTGCCCTGTCGCGATCGAGACCGCCAGATAAAAAAACCCGCTCGGTCTTATACGGAAGGAGTAGACCTTAGGACGGGATAGACTCGAAACGCGATTTCTTCGCGTTTCGCCCG
>JBFGQE010000304.1:0-3440 GCA_041564355.1 Gammaproteobacteria bacterium
AAGATAAAGAACGCAATCAGTGCTATCGTGATCAAAGTGCCCAGTTTCAGCGCGACATGCCGGGGCCCGAACAATTTTCGAAGTAATTGGCGAGCACTATCCATTGCCTTCGCAATCAACCAGCGATCGTCCTTGCGCTTGACGTCGAGCAGCGGCCCCAGCAAGGAAGCAGCGTGTTCGCACAGACGCACGGTACGTTCATCGAAAGGCGCACCCGCCGGGCGCTCGAGCACAATCGCACCGAGCAGGCGTTCGCCCTCGGTCAACGGAATCGTACAGACCGAGCCGTCATCCTGTTGCTTCGCCAGCTCGGCGTGCGCCCGGGTCACCTGCAGCGCATTCTTTTCGGGTGGAGGATAGACGACGGTGGCGTGTTGATCGATCGCCTCGTCCATGACCGCCTCGATCGCACGGATCAGGTTGCCTTTCTTGCCGAAAGAGGCGCTGTGCGACAAAGCCTTGAGCTGCGAATGGCGACCGCGCAGGAAACCGATGCTGACGCGCTCGCAACCGAGCAATCCGGCGAGTTCCGTCACCACCGCGGTGGCCGATTCCTGGAAGCGGTCATGGTGCAGGCTGGTGGCGATCAGGTTCAGGACCGTGACCAACCGGTCCGATGACGTGTACTTGTTGCGATGAATGCTGACTTCGAGCCAGCCGACGCCCCACTGCAGTCGCTCCTGGATTCGCAGCAGTTCGGCTTCGGGTACATGATCGACCTCGAAGGCGGCGGCGCCGCAAATCTGTTCGTCGACCAGCAGCGGACAGGCAATAACGTGACTGTCGGGTGAGCGCCCCGAAGTGATGCGTTTGCTGTTCTTGACGACCAGGGCGCGCTTGTTGATCGCGCCTTCGATCGCTTCGGCGAGAATCGGGCTGCCCAACGAACTTGCGGGCCATACCGCGGTCGGTTCGAACGGCCCCTGGTCGGGCACGCCCAGCACGACGACGCCGCAAAGCGCTCCGGCGCCGATCTGCCGCGCCTGGATATCGAGCCAGGCTTCGCTGAAAGCCCTGGGATCGTGGGAATCCTTGAGCCGGGTCCAGGCCTCGTCGTGCGCCAGGTGCGCCGACGCAACCCCGGCTTTAATGCTGGTATCGGTCGTGTGATCGTCTGCCATTTCGTTCGCCCTGAAGCTTTTTAATATCCTGTATCCACTTCATTCCGGAAGCGAATGCGTTTGATCCATTTCTTGTTATTTTGTAGCGCGCTGTAAATTTGCCTTTACAACGAGAGTGTAAGCATCGCCGGTCGCATTGTCATGCTAAAACCCGCCAGAGCGAGACCCGGCAAGAAAACTCAGACGTGGAAAATTAGGCGTGAGTCAGACGTTTACGGGGAGTATTGATCCAGTTGCGGGGCAAACGGCGACCTGTTCGAAGCCGGGTTCAGCGCCGGATCGAAGGCGAACAGAACCAGGTCGTCGTCGAGATTATCGGAGGGCATCCATGCTGCCGGGTTCCAACTGCTGCCACCGAGCAGCAGGTATGAGCCCGTCAGCGCCTGGCTGAACAGGTACGGAAAAACGAATCGCGGCGATTCGGCGAGCGATACCTGGCCGTCGTCTGCGTGCGTGTCGCCCAGCCTGGTGCCCGGATTCAGGCTCTCGTTCATCGAGGTGGTCTCGCCGGCATCTTGGTGGCCGAGGCCCAGCAGGTGACCGATTTCATGTATGGCCACGGTCAGAAGATCCATGCGCCCATAGGCTTCGCTAGTGGAATCGGCAATCAGCACGCCATCGGCGCCGGCATCGCCGAATTCGCTGCTTTCGTCGGGCGTCGAATCAACAAACCAGCCATGGCCCGCCGCATCGATATCGAGATAGACGGTATTGCCGTCGACGCGGCCAAGCAACAGACCGGGAAGGTCGACTATTTCGAAGGCGGCATCGTCGATTGCCGAGACGTCTTCACCCAGTGAGCGCCAGTAGTCGGTCGCGCTGCTAATGATCGCGGTCAGATCCGCGGGTGACAGGACCGGGACCTGGCCGTTGCTTCCGTCCGCACGGGTCGCCGCGACTAGGGCCTGGAGGAAGGCCGGATCATCGGTTTCGACGATCACGTCGTCGAAGATACCCGTGCCATCCTTGCTGAACAGGCCGAAGTCGCCGTCGACCGAAACCGCGTTGAACACGTATCCGACGGTGGCCAGCATGCTGGGGGTCGGTACATCGACCTGCCACAGGCTGGCGCTGACGGTCAGGCCCTTCAGGGTCAGTTCAAGCCGGTAATCCTGACCGGCGGTAATCGCGGCGCTGAAACTGGCATCGACGACCCAGCCGCTCTTTTCGGTGTAATGGCCGATAAACAGCTGGTCGCCAGCGGCATCGATCGCCGCGAACTTGTAGCTCGAACCCTCGTAGCGATCGAAAATGAACCCGCTGATGGATTCGGTGCTGATCCGGGTCTCGAGTTCGAGAATCGACGGCGCCGCCAGGCCGTTGGCGAGGCCCAGGTCGACGAAGCTGGTCGCGAAGCCAGCGCCCATTGCCGGGCCGCTGGCGTATTCGCCGCCGGTAACCATCCAGCCACCGCTCTCCTCGATATAACTCAGGCCACGCTGGTCGCTGAAATTGTCGCTGCCCACGACCTGGGTTTCGGGTGGTAATTGCTGGACCTTGACGTTGTCGATGCGGCCCTTGGCGTTATTCGCGCCGATGCCGACCATGCCGTAATTGATCCCGTAGACCCAGCCGTCGGCATCGACGCGCGGGTCGTAGACATGGTGGAAAACTTCGCTGTCATCGACCACCAGTGTGACCGTGGTGCCGTTGATCGCGAGCAGCAGGTCGTAATCACGGTCGGGTTTGAGCTGGGATGGAGTATCAACAACGACGTGCCAGCCGCTGGCGTCGCGGTAACCCATCTCGATCTTGTCGGTGGAAATGTTGACCTCAGCGAACTTGAAAACGGTCGGGCTGTAATAATCGAAAATCAGGTAGGCATTCGATTTCCAGCCCGCGGTCGGCTTGGCCGCGTTAATCGTGGCTTCTACCTCGAAATACGAGGGCCGCATGCTGTCCACCAGGAACACACTGACCGCTTCGCCGCCGAGCTTTTCAGGCGCTACCGACAAGCGACCGCTCTCAATCGTCCAGGTGCCGGAATCGGGCGCGAAGCCCTGCGCCTGGCCATTGTTGAAATCGGCGCCGCGCAAGACGTCGCGCGCGCCGCCCGGGATGTTGCCCGGCTGCGGATCGGCCGGCGCGCCGGTCTGATCCTGCCAGGCATCGTCTTTCTGGATCACCATGCCGAGCTCGCCGTCGGGCTCGCCATTGCGCGCGGGATCGTTGCCGGTATCCGCGGCGCGAGTCGCGTCGGCGCCGTCGGACTCGGACAGATCCAGCAGGTAATCGAAGATCTGCGGCTGCACCGCGCGGCTGATGGTGGCGAGACCGAAGGGCGCGAACGGCACGATGTAGCTGTTGAACTCGCCGGCC
>JBFGQE010000305.1:0-3427 GCA_041564355.1 Gammaproteobacteria bacterium
CCGTTATTGCCTTCGATCTCGACGATACGCTGTGGCCGTGCATGCCGACGATTCAACGCGCCGAAGAGATTTTGTATCGCTGGCTGGCGCAACATTATCCGCGCATCACCGAGGCCTGCAGCCCGGGCCAAATGGTCGAGTTGCGTCGTGAGTTCAGTACGCGCGACGCGCGCCTCGGCGTAGACATGACCGCGTTGCGCCGGGAATTCCTGCATTACCTGGGAGAGGCGCACGATTACGACGGCGAGCAGGTGTCGGCTGTCGGCTTCGATATTTTTTTCAGCGCGCGCCAGCAGGTCGAGTTTTACGATGATGTGCTGCCGAGCCTGCAGCGGCTGAAGCAAACCTATCGTCTCGGCGCAATCAGCAACGGTAATGCCAGCATCGAGCATGTGGGGCTCGGCGATTTGATCGAGCACTCGGTCAGCCCGTCCGACGTGCAGGTGGCCAAGCCCCATCCACGGATTTACCGGCATTTCGCGGAAAACTTCGACGCGCGACCGGAGCAGATAATCTACGTGGGTGATCACCCCGAATACGACGTGATGGGGGCGGTCGACGCCGGCTTTCACGCGATCTGGATCAACCGGGAACAAATTGCCTGGCCCGAGCACCTGCCGCGCCCCGACCACGAGGTCGCGAACCTGCGCGAACTCGAAGCGCTGCTTAGTGGCGAATAATTTCAACCATTCGCCGCGTGACCTTCTCCGCCAGCAATGGTTGCGCGATAGCGGTCGGATGGATGCCGTCGCTTTGCATCAGCGACGGATCGCTGGCGGCGATGCCGTCGAGAAATCGGGGCAGGTAATGCACCCCCGGTTCGCTCGCGGTGTCTTCGAAGACGCTTTGAAAGCGGCGGTTGTAGGCGGCACCGAAATTGGGCGGCATACGTACACCGATGAGTAATACCGTGATATCTCGTTCCCGGGCCAGCCTGACCATTGCGCGCAGGTTGTCCGTAGTCTGCTCGAGGTTCAGACCGCGCAGCCCGTCGTTACCGCCGAGCTCGATTATCAGGTGCGTGGGTGCGTGGTATTCGAGCAATGCGGGCAGACGCTGTCGTCCGCCAAAGGTCGTCTCGCCGCTGATGCTCGCGTTAATCACGCTTGTGCGCGAGAATCGCGACCCCATATTGTCGTCGAACAGACTCACCCAGCCCTGGTCGATCGGAATATTATGCGCGGCACTGAGGCTGTCGCCCAGGACCAGGATTCGGGTCGCCGCATGCCCGGCATAGCCCTGCAGCGGGAAAGATATCACGAAGAAAAGGAATATGACGAAACAAAATCTCTGCATTGAGTTAAACCAGGTCGGAAAATCAGTGCCGACAGCGGACGGCAGGCTCGACATCTTAATGGGAATAACGCTCGATGTTCAATACCGGGAAGCGGTCGTTATCAAGGGCGCCTCGGGTTCCGGCAAGACGACCCTGCTCGGGTTGATGGCCGGTCTCGACCAGGCCAGCAGCGGCGACGTGATCCTGTTCGGGCAAAACCTGGCGAACCAGAGCGAAGAGCAGCGCTCCGCGATTCGCGCCGGCAAGGTCGGATTCGTGTTCCAGTCGTTCCACCTGGTGCAGGGCGCGACCGCGCTACAGAACGTAATGCTTCCGCTGGAACTGGCGGGAATCGACGACGCGCTCGAGCGCGCTCGCGAGAGTCTGCGCCAGGTCGGGCTCGAGCCCAAATCCGGCACCCTGGTAGAGCATCTCTCCGGCGGCGAGCAGCAGCGGGTCGCCATTGCGCGCGCTTACGCGACCAGCCCGACGGTGCTGTTTGCGGATGAACCAACCGGGAACCTGGATGCCAGTACTGGCCGCCAGATTGCCGACCTGATGTTTCACCTGCGCGATCAATCCGGCACGACCCTGGTGCTGGTCACGCATGAAAACGAGTTGCTGCAGCGAGGCGATCGGCAGATCCTGATCGAAGCCGGTCGGCTGGTCGAAGATACGGAATAACCGATGAAGCGCGCCACAATACATGCTTACTGGCTGATGTTCATTGCGACCGTCATCACGGTCGGCATCGTCACCTCGAGCCAGCTGGTGACGGATCGAATCAGCCTGTTGCTCGACCGCCAGGCGAGTGAACTGCTTGCGGCCGATCTAGTTGTCACATCCGGGCGCGAGTTCGAGCGCGAGTACGCGGGCGCGGCCCGCCAGCATGGCCTGCAGATCAGCCGCAGCGTTAGTCTGCGGACCGCAATTTTCGTCGATGACGACCCGCAACTGGTCGAGCTCAAGGCGGTGGATAAAGCTTACCCGCTGCGCGGCCGGCTGGAACGGGCGGCCGATCCGACCGCGCCGCGCCTGATGGTGGACGAGGGTCCGGCGCCTGGCGAGGTCTGGGTCGACAGCAAGCTGGCGCAACTGGTCGGCCAACGACTCGAACTGGGCGAAGAGAGTTTTGTCACGCGCTGGTTGCTGACCTTCGAACCGGATCGCGGCGGCGCGATCTTCAATCTTGCACCGCGCGTGCTGATGAACCTCGACGATCTGGATGCAACCGGGCTGGTGGTGCCGGGAAGCCGGGTGACGTATCGGTTGATGTTTACCGGCGAAGCGGACGCCGTGGCGCGGTTCAAGATCTGGCTGACCGAAAATCTCAAGCCCGGCGAGGAAATCCAGGATCTGGAAAACGCGCGCCCGGAAATGCGCCAGGCGCTGGAGCGCACGCGCAAGTTTTTTGCCCTGGCAATCGTGCTGACCCTGGTGATCGCGATGGCTGCAATTGCCATTACCGCTCGCTACACCGCGAATCGCGAGGCTCCCAAGGTTGCGATGTTGCGTGCTTTCGGCATCTCGCAGTACAGCCTGTTTCGCTACTACCTGCGCCAGCTCGGGTTCCTGTGGCTGGCAGCGACCGCGGTCGGCATCCTGCTTGGCTGGCTGACCCAGTACCCCTTGCAATGGGCGCTGGACGGCTGGTTCGGCAAGGCAATGCCGCAGGCCCACAGCCTGTCCCCCTACCTGAATGCGGCCCTGGTCGGCTTGCTCGCGCTGGCCGGATTTTCGCTGCCTTACCTGGTCAACGCGACCGCGACGCCACCCATGCAGGTATTGCGTACGGTGGTCAACCGGCGCTCATGGCTGCGCGGACTGCTGCTCGCCGGCAGCGCCATCGCGGCGGTGTTTGTCGTGCTCGTTCTGTTGATGCAAAGCTCGCTGCTCGCGGTTGCCACGCTCGCGCTGGTGCTGGTTTGCGCGTTGCTGCTGCCGCTTGCTCTCGGCTTGCTGATCAAGGCGCTGTTGCTTTCCTCCAGGCGACGCTTCTGGTTGCGTCAGTACCTGTTAAGCCGCCTGCAGGCCTCGTCGCGGGGCGCGATCTACGTCATGTCCGGTTTCAGCCTGGTGCTGATCTCGATCCTGCTGATCGCGGTGGTCAAGGACGAGTTGCTCGGCGCCTGGCAGGCCCAGTTACCGGAC
>JBFGQE010000306.1:0-3413 GCA_041564355.1 Gammaproteobacteria bacterium
GAGATTGATTTCGGCCGGGTCCTCGGCGGTCGAGATGTTCGTCTCGGGCTTGTTGAGAATATTGAGACCGGTGTAGAGCGAGACCGTCTTACCGCTACCGGTCGGGCCGGTGACCAGGATCATTCCGTAGGGGTTGGCCAGTGCCTGCATGTACAATTCCTTTTGCTCCGGCTCGTAGCCCAGCGCGTCGATGCCGAGCTTGGCGCTCGACGGATCGAGTATCCGCAGCACGACTTTTTCGCCGAACAGCGTCGGGCAGGTATTGACACGAAAATCGATCGCGCGCTTCTTCGACAACTTGAGCTTGATGCGGCCGTCCTGCGGCACGCGTCGCTCCGAGATATCCATGCGCGACATGACCTTTACGCGCGCCGTCAGCTTGGCGGCAATGTTGATCGGCGGCGACGCGACTTCCTGCAGGATGCCGTCGATGCGGTAGCGAATCCGGTATTTTTTCTCGTAGGGCTCGAAGTGGATGTCGGACGCACCCTTGTTGATCGCGTCGAGCAGAATCTTGTTGACGTACTTGACGACCGGCGCGTCGTCGGCCTCGGCCCTGGACGGCCCGGCATCGACTTCTTCCTCGGCGCCGATGTCGAGATTCTCGAGGTCGTCGTCGAGCATCTCGTCCATCGCGGTATCCATCGCGCTGGTGCCCTTGTCGATGAACTCCGCGAGCTGGTCTTCCTGTACCAGCACCGCTTCGGTCGACAGCCCGGTGGCGAACTTGAACTCGTCGAGCGCCTGCGTATTGGTCGGGCTCGAAATGGCGATGAATAGCTTGTTGCCGCGTTTGAACAACGGCGCGGCGTTGAGTTTGGCGATCAGTTTTTCCTCGACCAGCGAGAATGCGGCCATCTCCGCATCCATGACCGTCAGGTCGAACACCGGCAGGCCGAATTCCTGCGACGAAATCATCGCAATGACGTTGGAGGGAACTAACTTATTGCTGACCAGGTAGCTGGTCAGCTGGACGCTCTCCTTGGCCGCGCCCTCGACCGCCGCGACCGCCGTGGCTTCGTCGATGTGCTTGTCCATAACCAGCTTGCGGGCGATCCCGGTCAGGTTCATGTTAGTCGCGGCCATAGGCTAGATATCGGATAAATGGATGGAGTTACTGCTTTGAAAATAAAGTATATATAGTTTTCGGGGCTTTTTTGAGATTTCTGCCAACTTATTGCGACGCGATTATCGTGCAGCGTAGGTTGAATTACGAGCGAATTTATTCTTACTAAATCAGAGAATTAGCCCGAATTTTTAATTCGAGTTGTGAATATTGGACCGGGTCGCGGAAGCGGCGAGGATTGCGGTCCGGACGCCGGCTCGCTGGTGGGTCGAAATTAACCCGGATCGGGTCTAGTTGCCGGAGCAGTTGACCGAACGGCCCGGGTCGGTGCAACCGTTTCCGGACATGGTCCAGACGAGCACCTGGCCCGAGATGGCCGGCGTCAGGCGGATGTTCAGGGAAGTGGTGTCGCTGGCAAGCCCGGTCGAGTCGATGTCGATCAGTCCGGCGCCCGAAGTCGATATCGAATCGACGTAATTGATCGCATTGGTGCCGTCGGCCGGGATCATGTCGGGGTTGGCACCGTTATTGCAGCCGGCCAGCGTGCCGGTGTCTTCGGCGCACAGCGCGATCGCGGTCTTCCAGACGGCCGCGGCCGAGAGCGCGCTCGCCAGTTTGGAACGCTGGGTGTAATCCGCGTACTGCGGGAGCGCGATTGCGGAGAGGATACCGATGATCGCGACTACGATCATCAATTCGATCAGGGAAAAACCGGTTTGTTGCTTGTTGTGCATCTGGGTTCGCCCTTGAATTTACTTTGCCTGGCCCCGGGCCCGGAAAGGGGTTGAATCGATCCGGCTAAGAGTCCAGCGGGGGTGGAAGAAAAACGGGCCGCGAGGGCCCGTTTTTCTCGATAATGTCAAAGCCGAGCGATTAGTTACCCGAGCAGTTGACCGAACGACCGGGGTCGGAGCAGCCGAGGCCGGTCAGGGCCCAGTTGATCGTGCTGCCAACCAGCGACGGGGTCATCGTGACGTTCAGCGAGCTGCTGCTGTCGGAGGCAATACCGGTCGAATCGACGGTGATGACGCCGGCGCCCGAGGTCGTGATCGAATCGACGTAGTTGATCGCGTTGGTGCCGTTGGCCGGAACCAGGTTCGGGTTGGTGGCATTGTTGCAGTTGGTAAGCGCGCCCAGGTCCTGTGCACACAGGCCGATGGCGGTTTTCCATGCGCCGGCGGCGGCGATCGCGCCGGACAGCTTGGAGCGCTGGGTGTAGTCTGCGTATTGCGGAATCGCGATGGCCGCCAGAATGCCGATAATCGCGACCACGATCATCAATTCAATCAGCGTAAAACCGGATTGTGCTTTTTTCATTTGAGCTTCCTCTTGTCAAAAATCCTGAAAATCGACTTGGAAATCGACCAAAGCCGTTTCCTGGGGGAATAAATGCAATCCCGGTGCCAACCGGTGCTGTGAAATACTTACATAGTAAAAACAAACACTTAGAGTAATTTCGTGTCGGCCGGCATGGCGCGCTGGCGGGGAAACTTGACAAAAATGTCAAACTTTTACAGCGATTGTCACGAATCTCCGCAACGGCTAGTCTTTTTTCAGCTTGAGCTTGTCGATACGGTAGCGCAGTTGTCGCAGCGTGATGCCGAGCGCGCGCGCGGCCGCCGACTGGTTCCAGCGATGGTCCTCGAGCGCGTTGATGATCTGGTCTTTCTCGATCGTCTGCGTCAGTTCACCGAGGCTCGGCGCGGGTGCGTCGATCGCGGCGTCGGCCGACGGGAGTTGCAAATCGTTCGGCTCGATTCGCTCGTTTTCGCACAGCGCCAGCGCGCGTTCGAGAATGTTCTCGAGTTCGCGCACGTTGCCGGGAAACGGGTATCGCGCGAGCGCGGCGAGCGCGGCATCCGAGATCTCGATGCGATTGCCGAACTCGCGGTTGTGGCGATCGATCATGTACGCTGCCAGCAACGGAATGTCGCTCGCGCGATCGGCCAGGGTCGGTACGCTGACGCCGATCACGTTGATCCGGTAGTAAAGATCCTGGCGAAAATCGCCGGCCTTGACCATCGCGTCGAGATCCTTGTGCGACGCGCTGATGATTCGCACGTCGATCGCGGTTTCCTGCTGCGCGCCGACCGGGCGGATCGATTTCTCCTGGATCACGCGCAGCAACTTGACCTGCATCGCGAGCGGCATGTCGCCAATCTCGTCGAGGAACAACGTTCCCCCCGCCGCCATCTCGAAACGACCGCGCCGCAATTGACCGCGATGAACGGCGCCTCGGCGCGCGAGCCCTGCAGGTGGATCTGGCGGGCCACCAGCTCCTTGCCGGTGCCCGACTCGCCCTGGATGAAGACCGGGGCCTGGCTGCGCGCGAATTTCGCGATGGCGC
>JBFGQE010000307.1:0-3393 GCA_041564355.1 Gammaproteobacteria bacterium
GCTAGTACTATTCAATGAACTGCTATCTGGCACAACGCCTAGCTTAATGCTGCCGCTCGACGAACCACGCCGAAATATACCGCAAAATGTCGGCTTCCTCACCAAATATCGACAATGCGTCGAGCGCATTGTGGTGTAACTCGAGCGCTTTTTCACGCGACGCGTCGAGACCGATGATCGACGGGAAGGTGGGCTTGTTGCGCGCGCTGTCCGATCCCTGCGGCTTGCCGAGCGTCTCGGTGTCGGCGGTGACGTCGAGTATATCGTCCATGACCTGAAACGACAGGCCGATGTGCTTGGAGTAACTGTCGAGCGCGGTGAACTGCTTCGGATTCAGGGTATCCGTGCTCAGCGCGGCGAGTTGAATACAGGTGCGGATCAACGCGCCGGTCTTGTGGATGTGCATGGCTTCGAGCTCGGCAATATTGAGCGTCTTGCCGACCGAGGCCAGGTCGATTGCCTGCCCGCCTGCCATCCCGCGCGATCCGGAAAACAGCGCCAGCTTTTCTATCATCTGCAGGCGCGCGGCGGCATTCGGGGTCATTTGCGGATCATGTCCGAGTATATAGAAGGCCAGCGCCTGCAGGGCATCGCCCGCCAGAATCGCGGTCGCCTCGTCGAACTCCCGGTGGCAGGTCGGCCGGCCACGGCGCAGGTCGTCATCATCCATTGCCGGCAGGTCATCATGAATCAGCGAATAGGCATGAATGATCTCGACCGCAGCGGCGGCGCCGTCGACCCGGGGGAGATCGATTCCCAGCGCGGTGGCGCAGGCATAAACGAGAATCGGTCGGACGCGCTTGCCCGGAGCGAGCACGGCATATCGCATCGCCCGATGCAGGCGTGCAGGGTGGAGGGTTTCCGCGGGCAGCCAGTAATCGAGGCTTGTGTTTACCCTTTGCTGGTAGGTTTCGACCAGGGAAGCGAAGACCGTTGCATCAATCTTCATCTAGGTCTTCGAGCGGGATGGTTTGTTGCAGGCCGTTTTTCTCGATTAACTGTTCGACGCGCAGCTCGGCGCCAGCCAGGGTATCCTGGCAGCTCCGGGCGAGCTTGATGCCCTTTTCGAACTGCTCCAGCGATTCCTCCAGGCCGAGTTCCCCTGACTCCATACTGCCGACAATTTTTTCCAGCTGTTGCAGGGATTTTTCAAAATTTTTCAGATTATCTTTGCTGTCGGCCATGGTTTTACTCGCTGGTTGAAATCCACAACGGGAAGGGCGCATTATAAAGCATCCACGGTGTCAGCCAAATGGCTCACCGGGATTAATCTTAGGTTCGCCAGGCGTTTCTTTTTAGGCATGTTGGCGCGCGGAATGATCGCGGTTTCGAAGCCATGCTTGGCCGCCTCGCGCAAGCGTTCTTCGCCATTGGCGACCGGCCTGATCTCGCCGGACAGTCCGACTTCACCGAATACAATGCCGCGCTGGTTTATCGGACGATCGCGAAAGCTGGACAGGATTGCCAGCATGATGGCGAGATCGGCGCCGGTTTCGGCGATGCGCACGCCACCCACCGCGTTGATAAAAACGTCCTGGTCGTGGAGCGGAATGCCGCCGTGTCGCTGCAGGATCGCAATTAGCATCGCCAGCCGGTTGGCCTCGAGACCAACACTGAGCCGGCGCGGGTTGCCGCCGTGGCTTGCGCTGACCAGCGCCTGGATTTCGACGAGGTAGGGGCGCGTCCCTTCGCGCGAAACCATCACCACGCTACCCGAAACCGGCTGGTCGTGCTGGGCGAGAAAAATCGCCGACGGGTTGCTCACGGTTTTCAGGCCCAGGTCGGTCATTGCGAATATGCCGAGCTCGTTGATCGCGCCGAAGCGATTCTTGACCGCACGAATGACGCGATAGCGGGTCGTGCCATCGCCTTCGAAGTAAAGCACCGTATCGACCATATGCTCGAGCACGCGGGGCCCGGCCAGCTGGCCTTCCTTGGTGACATGTCCGACGAGAAAAATGGTGATATTCGCCTGCTTGGCGAAGCGCACCAGCATCGCCGTGCTCTCGCGAACCTGGCTGACCGAACCGGGCGCCGATTGCAGGCTGCTGCTGAAAATCGTCTGGATCGAATCGATTACCATGACGGCCGGTCGGTGGCGCTCGGCCTGAGCGATGATGTCTTCGACGCAGGTCGAGCTCAACAGCTTGAGCCGGTCGCCGGGCAGCTGCAGGCGCTGCGCGCGCAGGCTGACCTGTCGCGGGGACTCCTCGCCGGTGACGTATAGCGCATCATGATCGCGGCTGATCAGGGCCAGGCATTGCAACAGAAGGGTGGATTTGCCGATGCCGGGATCGCCGCCCAGCAGAATCACCGAACCCTCGACCAGCCCGCCCCCGAGAACGCGGTCCAGTTCATCGATCTGGCTGCCGAATCGCGGCGTTTCGCTGACCGGCACCTGGTCGAGCGTTGTCGGACCCGCGGCTTTGTTACCGTGCCAGGTGGCCGAACTGGCGCTGGTCATGACCGGGATCTCGTCGATGCTGTTCCAGCTCTTGCAGTCCGGACACTGGCCCGACCACTTCGGCTGCAGGCTGGCACATTCGCGGCACTGAAACTGCGCGGTCGCTCTAGCCATCCGGCGGCAACTCGGGTTGCGGCTCGGTAATGTCGTCACGCCGCGGCACGGATATGCGAGCGGTCTTCACCATGTTATTTTTGACCTGCATGATTTCGATGGGGTAACCATGTATCTTCAGGCTGGTGCCCGATTCCGGGATGAATTCCATGTGCTCGAGAATCAGGCCGTTGAGGGTACGCGGGCCGCTGGTCGGCAACTCGATTTCGAGGTTGCGGTTTATTTCGCGGATGTGCGTCGATCCGTCGATCAGGAAACTGCCGTCGGCATCCTGAAAAAAGGGCTGGTGCAGCGCGCTCGGATCGGAAGTGAATTCGCCGACGATTTCTTCCAGGATATCCTCGATTGCAACCAGACCCTGTATATCCCCGTACTCGTCGACGACAAAGCCGATGCGCCGGCGATTCTTGCGGAAGTTCAGCAGCTGCGTCGTCAGCGGCGTACCCTCGGGAATGAAGTAGCCCTCGCGGGTCAACTCGACCAGGCTCTCGGGACTGAAATCGTCATTGAGCAACAGCGGCAGTACTTTGCGCATTTGCGCCACCCCGATCAGATTATCGATATTCCCGGAGAAGACCGGTATCCGTGTATAGGACAGGTTGGTGATCAAATTTAGCGTCTCATGCCAGTCGTCTTCCAGGTCGATGCCGACGATTTCGCTTCGCGGCACCATGATGTCGTCGACGGTGACCTTCTCGAGATCGAGAATGCTGAGCAACATGTCGCGGTGCGGGTCGGAAATCAGGCCGCTGGTTTCGTTCACCGCGACGCGCAATTCTTCCGGAGTCAGCGCGTCGCCATCGCTGAACTTGGCC
>JBFGQE010000308.1:0-3349 GCA_041564355.1 Gammaproteobacteria bacterium
GCATGGTGATTTTCTTGGTGATCACCGAGGACCCGGACACCGCGATGGCGCAGTTTTTCGATTTCATGATTGCCTTGGCGAGCGCACGCTTGACACTCTCGCCTACGGACTCGACTTCGGCGACGTTTTTTTCGACGACGGCATTGGCGGGCAGCGGCTCTACGCCGATACCTTCTATCCGGTAACTCGATCCGGTCTTGCTAAGCTCCATCAGCTTGACCGAAGTCGAGCTGATGTCGAGCCCAATAAGCGGCGGTTTTTTTCGTGTTAGAAACACCGATATCCCTCGTCAATTGTGCCAGTAACCGTCAATCGTAAATGACAAATTACATTAAGATCTACATGTAAGTATATAAAATGTTAAATTATTCTAATTAGCCACAAAAGAGTCTAGTGCAAGAATCTACAGTTGTCGATACTTTTCATGTAATCGTTTATGTATATAGTCTAACCTGATGAAAAAGCTCGTAAAAATTGTATCCTGGCTGTTCGCGGTTGGATCGATCGTACTGATCGCCGGGGTATTCTATATTTACGCGGTTTTGGTGCCCGCGCTGCCGTCGATCGACCACCTCGAAGATGCCCAGTACCAGGTCCCGCTGCGCGTCTACGATCGCAACGAAATCCTGCTCGCCGAATTCGGCGAACATCGCCGTATTCCGGTCCGTTTCGAGAAGATTCCGCGGTACCTGATCGACGCGGTGGTCGCGGTCGAAGACGATCAGTTCTGGACTCATCATGGCATCAACCCGCTGGCGCTGGGAGCGGCAGCCTGGGAGCTGGTGACCACGGGCAAGAAAACCCGTGGCGGCAGCACGATCACGATGCAGGTCGCGCGCAATTTTTTCCTTAGCCCAGACAAGACCTATGCGCGGAAATTCAACGAGATCCTGCTCGCGCTGAAAATCGAAGGCGAACTGAGCAAGGAAAAAATTATCGAGCTCTACCTGAATAAGATCTTCCTCGGGCACCGTGCCTACGGAATCAGTGCCGCGTCGCAGGTCTATTACGACAAGCCGCTCGAAGACTTGACTCTCGCGCAGGCCGCGATGATCGCAGGTCTGCCCAAGGCGCCGTCCAAGTACAATCCCATCGCGAACCCGGAGCGTGCATTGATCCGGCGCAACTATATTCTTGGCCGCATGCGCATCCTCGACATGATTAGCGAGGACGAATTCACCACCGCGCTGGGCGAGCCGATCACGGCCGAGCTGCACGCCCGGCGCACCGTTGCCGATGCACAATACGTGTCCGAGCTCGTGCGCGCCCAGCTGTTCGAAAAATACGGTGACGAAATCTACCGCGCCGGCCTGAAGGTTTACACCAGTATCGATGGCGAGCTGCAGGCCGTGGCGAACCGCGCGTTGCGCAAGACCCTGCTCGATTATTACCGGCGTCACGGCTATCGCGGCGTGGTCGACAAGATCGACCTGGCCATGATCAACGTAGACCCTTTCGAAGAAGACCTGATTACCGACGAGCGTATCGGCGGTCTGCGCAAGGGTCTCGTGATTTCGGTCAACGAGTCGGTTCCGCTGGAAACCGAAACCGCGACCGCGGAAAACGCCGAGGCGGAAAAGCCGGACGCTGAGGCCGAGGTCGAGATGACCGCGGCCAGCGCAACCGTGTTGATTTCCAGTTTCGAGCAAATCGAGGTGCCGTTCGAAGGCGGCATCGACTGGGCCGCGCCGTTCATCGACATCGACAACCAGGGCGACAAGCCGACCCGGGTCGGCGAGGTCCTCGCCGTTGGCGACGTAATCTGGCTCGAGCAGCGCGACGGCGTCTGGCTGCTTGCCGACGTGCCGCGGGTCGAGGGCGCGCTGGTGTCGATCAACCCGGCCGACGGCGGCATCATGGCGATGGTCGGAGGATTCGACTATTTCAAGAACAAGTTCAATCGCGCAACCCAGGCAAGGCGGCAGCCGGGTTCGAACTTCAAACCGTTCATCTATTCGGCCGCGCTGGAAAAAGGCTATACCGCGGCGAGCCTGATCAATGACGCCCCGGTCGTCTTCGAAGACGATTCACTGGAAGCGACCTGGCGCCCGGAAAATTACTCGGGCAGGTTTTACGGTCCGACCCGGATGCGCGAGGCACTGGTCAAGTCGCGCAATCTCGTGTCGATCCGGATTTTGCAATCGATCGGTTTACGCTTCGCGACCAGTTATGTCGAGCGCTTTGGCTTCGAACGCGATGCCATGCCCTACGATTTGTCGCTGGCGCTCGGTAGCGGCAGCTTCTCGCCGCTGCAAATGGCCCGCGCGTACGCGGTTTTTTCCAACGGTGGTTATCTAATCGAGCCATGGATCGTGCAGCGGGTCGAATCGGGTAGTGGCGAGGTGATCTTTCGGAACGTCCCGTTGAGCGTATGCCAGGGTTGCGAAAGCGATTTTCTCGACGAACTCGCGGCCGCCGAGGCGTCAGCCAATGATCCGCAGGACGAGGCTGTGGTGGAGGCAAAGCCGGTCGAGCCGGTTGAAGCGCAAGCGGCCGAGGACGGCGGTGAGCTTGCCGCGGTGCAGGAAGTCGAGGTCAGCGAGGTGATCGGCGAAGATGCCGCGCCGAAGTACGCGCCGCGTGTCATTTCCGCGCAAAACGCCTTTATCATGCGCTCGATGATGCGCGAGGTCGTGCAGCGCGGTACCGCGGTGCGGGCCAAGGCGCTGGGGCGCAAGGACATCGCTGGCAAGACCGGAACCACCAACGATCAAATCGACGCGTGGTTCAGTGGATTCAATGACCAGATCGTGACCACCGCCTGGGTCGGTTTCGACAACCAGCGGAGCATGGGTAATCGCGAGACCGGCGGTCGCGCCGCGTTGCCGATGTGGATCGAGTTCATGCAGAAGGCTCTCGAGGGACAACCCGAGAACCTGCTCGAACAGCCCGACGGGCTGGTTACGATTCGTATCGATGCCGCAACCGGCAAGCGGGCCGATCTGGAGACCCGCAAAAGCCTGTTCGAGATCTTCCGCATCGAGAACGCGCCGGAAGAGGTCAACGTCGTGCAGTCGACGACAACCGACTCCACCGGCATAGTCGTCAATGTCCCCGAGACCGAAGACGAGATCGTGGAAGATATCTTTTAACCCGCAAGCACTTGTTATTTTCCCCTGGCGGCGTCAAAAGCATCGTGTATCCGATCTGCATCGCAGCCGAGTTAAAAGTTCCTTCGACTGGATCCCGGGTTGCAACAGGATGACGCCCGGTTTCGTTGAGGATCAGCCTTTGCGGATATCGAAGCCGAACTCGTGCACCGCGTCGACCAGAATGCCGAGGTGATCCGGGTTCACCGCCTGGTGGATTCCATGACCGAGGTTGAATACGTGGCCCGGGTGGTTGCCAA
>JBFGQE010000309.1:0-3334 GCA_041564355.1 Gammaproteobacteria bacterium
ATGTGCAGGTAGCCGTCCTCGTCGATGCGGCCCATGTCGCCGCTGATGAAAAAACCGTCATCACGCATGTCTTCCGCGGTTTTCTCCGGCTTGCGCCAATAGCCGAGGAATACGTTCGGCCCGCGCACCTCGATCATACCGGTCTCGCCCTGCTCCAGCTCCTCGCCAGACTCGGCATCGGTGATGCGAATCTCGACGCCGGGCAGCGGGAAACCGACACTGCCCGCACGGCGCTCGCCAGTGTAGGGATTCGACGTGTTCATGTTGGTCTCGGTCATACCGTATCGCTCGAGAATGCGTTGACCGGTGCGCGCCTCGAACTGCGCGTGGGTCTCGGCCAGCATCGGCGCGCTGCCCGAAATGAACAGGCGCATGTGCGCGACGAGGTCGCGATCGAAGCGCTCGTCGGCGAGCAACCGGGTGTAAAAAGTCGGCACGCCCATCAGCGTGGTAGCGTTGGGCAATTGCTCGATCATGCGATCGAGATCGAAGCGGCCGAGAAAAATCATCGACGCGCCGACGCGCAGGATGATGTTGGTCGCAACGAACAGCCCGTGCGTGTGAAAGATCGGCAACGCGTGCAGCAGCACGTCGTCCTCCCTGAACTGCCAGTAGTCGACCAGCGTCCGAGTGTTCGACAACAGGTTGTCGTGGCTCAGCATCGCACCCTTCGACAGCCCGGTGGTGCCCGAGGTGTACAGGATCGCGGCGAGGTCGCCGGCGTCGCGCGCGACGTTGTCGAACTCCGTCTGCAGGCTCTCGGCGCGCTCGAGCAGGCTGCCGTCCGCGTCGCTGCCGAGGGTAAACCGTTTCGCCTCGATGCCATCGTATTCATCGGCACGCGCCGGGCTGCAGACGAATACGGCGGGTTCCGCGTCCTGCAAAAAATACTCGACCTCGGCGCGGGTATAGGCGCTGTTCAACGGCAGGAATACCCCGCCGGCGCGCAGCGTCGCGAGGTACAGCGCGATCGCCTCGACCGACTTGTCGACCTGCACCGCGACGCGATCTCCCGGCTGCACCTGCTCGGCGCGCAACAGGTTGGCGAGTCGGCCGCCCAGCGCGATCAGCTCGGCATAGGACCAGTCGCGCCCGCCGGGCACCCGCATCGCCAGGCGCGATTCGTCGTCGCGCTCGCCGAGCAGACCGTCATATAAATAATTCCTGGTCATCAGATCACCGGCACTGGCTTTCTGCGCAACCCGCTGATCGCGTTACCCGCGATCGCGAGCATCAGGATGCCGCCGCCGGCCAGTGTATACAGACTCGCGGTCTCGCCGAGGAACAGCCAGACCCACAGCGGCGCGAGCAGCACTTCGCTCATCGACAACAGCGCGAGTTCGGCAGCGGGCACGACTTTCGAGCCAAGCGTGTAGATCGCGAGCCCCGCTCCGACCTGGAATACGCCGAGCGCGAGCGCGATCGCGAGATCCTGCGCCGAAATCTGGAACCCGAACCCGGCGAACAGGCAGACCAGCGCGCCGGTGGCAGCGGCGAAAACGCCGGCCAGGAAAACCGCCGGCAGCATGTCCTCGAGTTTGCCCCAGCGCAGCGCAATGGTGAACACGGCGAAGCCGGTGGCGGACAGGAGCGCGGTCAGGTTGCCGACCAGGCGCCCCGCGGCGATGCCGTTCAGGACCATGATCAGGATTCCGGCGATCGCGACGAGCATCGCGATCCAGGTGCCGGGGCGCACGCTTTCGCGCAGCAGGATCCAGCCCAGCACGGCGGCGAGGAACGGCGCCGCGGCGAACAGGAACATCGCGTTCGCGACCGTCGTGGTCTGGATCGCGTAAATGCCGCCGGCGAACGCGAATACCAGCCCGATACCGCCGATCACCCCGGCAAGTCCAGCCCGGCGGATCGTGCCCAGCGGACGGTAACCGGAACGCAGCGTGATCAATGCGAACAGGAACAGGCCAAGCGCGCAGGATCGGTAAAACAGGATTTGCCAGACGTTAGCCGCCTCGATGCTGCGAATGCCGAGCCCCATCGTCGACCAGAACGCGCCGGCTAGCAAGACGAGCATAACGCCGGTCAGGTAACTGATACCGGGCTCCTCGAGTCTGACTGCCAGGGGTTCGGACATGCGCATCCCGCAATGCTTAACGGACGCGCCCGAGATTAATCCAAGCCGAACGGATTGAAAAGGACTAGTTGTATCCGGCTACCGGCAAACCGCATTAAAGCAGCGGGTGGCAGCTCCCACCCCCCTCCGATCAAGGCGATAAACCCTCCTGTGAGTAATGAATCTTGATGCAGATCAAGGGCGATGTTTCTTTTCTTCTTAGACTGAGGCGAATTTATAACGACCAAAGTAGAGGCAATAATGAAAAAGCTAGTCCATCTGGCCAGCATGCTGGCATTTATGGTCGCCGCAGTGTCGGCATCCCAAGTGGCCATCGCGAAAGAGCGCGTCGTGTTCAGCGGTGGACCTGCCGGAGGCACCTTCCAGGTCGTCGCCAACGCGATGCAGGTCTACAAGCCGATCAAGGCCTCGAAGACTTTCCGCGTCAGGGCACAGTCGTCCGCCGGCTCGGTGGAGAACCTGCGCAAGGTCAACTCCGGCAAGGCGCAAATGGGCGTGGTCTACTCGGGACACGTTTTTCTCGGTCGCAAAGGCAGGATGAAGAACGACCCGAACAAGTACGAAGACGTCATGGCCGTGGCCTGGCTGTACGGCGCGCCGGCGCAACTGGTGGTGCGCAAGGATTCGGGCATCAAGAGCACCAAGGACCTGGTCGGCAAGAAAGTCGGCGTGGGCAACGCCGGTTCGGGCGCTTTCGCCAACTGCGAGCTGTTTTTCACCCACATGGGCGTCTGGGACAAGATCGAGCGCAACGCGATGGGATACAACGACGCGGCGCAGGCCTTCGGTAATAACCAGCTCGACGCTTTCTGGCTGTTCACCGCGTTCCCGAGCGGTGCAGTCATCATGGCCGCGCAGACCAACGATATCGAGCTGGTCAACCTCGGCCAGGATGCCGAGAACACCGGCTTTTATGACCAGTACCCCTACTTTTCCAAGCTATCGGTACCGGCCGGCACCTACCGCGGTGTCGACTACGAAAGCCCGTCTTTCCAGGATTCGGCGCTGTGGGTAGCCAACTCCAAGGTATCCGACGATACGGTCTAAGAAATGCTGTCGCTGATCTACACCGACGAAGGACTCAAGCACATGAAGGAACAGAAGAAAACCTTCAAGAACATGAGCCTCGAAACCGGTACCCAGGGAGTGGTGACACCGTGGCATCCAGGCGCGGTCAAGTTCTGGAAAGAAAAAGGAATGATGTAAAGCGGGAAGCGGGCGGAATTTGACCGCCCCGCGGCCAGG
>JBFGQE010000310.1:0-3310 GCA_041564355.1 Gammaproteobacteria bacterium
GCATGCCGAGCGCGCGCGCCGCCGCGCTGTAGGCGGCGATGCGGTAACTGCCCGACGGCGCGACCAAAAGAACAAAGCCCGGCGCTGGGCCAGGCTTTGCGGGTTGACTCGCTGAGGCGTTAATCGCTGTCAGGCGCAGCCACCGCCGGCCGGCGCGGCCGCGCCACAGCCGCCGCAGACGCCAGAGCCGCCGGTTTCGGCGAAGACATTATTAAACACGAAGCGCTCGCGCCCGACTTCCTGGATATAGTCGATCTGGGCGCCGCGCAGGTAGTTCAACGCGACCACGTCCACCAGGATCTTGAAATCGCCGAATTCCAGCGCGGTATCGTAGTCGCTCTGCTCGTCGGTGAAGGTCATCCCGTAGGATAATCCGCCGCAGCCGCCGCCGCTGATGTAGATGCGGATGGCGGAAACGTCTTCGTCGGTCTGGGTGACAATTTCCTGCAGTTTATCCTGCGCGGACTGGGTAACCTCTAGCTCGCTTTCGCTGAGCGTCGGCTCGAAGCTGTCGCTGCCTGCGGGAGCCGGCTTGCGGGCCTGCGGGGGAGTATATATGCCGACATTGTCCATCAATTTGTACCTGGGATCAGTTAGATGCGCGGATTATACAATATGTGGTGTCCGCGGGGGAAATCAACGTATCACGGCTGGCCCGTGCCGGGGATGCCGTAATAACCAACTAAATTGTCGCGTTTTTCCGTAATTTCTGCCACTTTTTTGATACTATCGCCTTCTTTTTTCAGCCGAGACTAACCCGATGTTTGCAAAAACGATGAATATTGCTGATTTCGACCCGGAACTCTGGGAATCGATGCAGCATGAGCAGCAGCGCCAGGAAGAACATATCGAACTGATCGCATCAGAAAACTATACCAGCCCGCGCGTCATGGAAGCCCAGGGTTCGGTGTTGACCAACAAGTACGCCGAGGGTTATCCGTCGAAGCGCTACTATGGTGGTTGTGAATACGTTGACGTGGCCGAGGATCTTGCCATCGAGCGCGTGAAAAAACTGTTCAACGCGGACTTTGCCAATGTTCAGCCGCACTCGGGCTCGCAGGCCAATGCCGCGGTCTACTTCGCCCTGTGCGATGCCGGCGACACGATACTCGGGATGAGCCTGGCGGATGGCGGACACCTGACCCATGGTTCCAAGGTTAATTTCTCCGGCAAGCTGTTCAATGCCGTGCAGTACGGATTGAACTCCGAAACCGGCGAAATCGATTACGATCAAGTCGAAGCGCTGGCGCTGGAACACCGGCCGAAAATGGTCGTGGCAGGATTTTCGGCCTACTCGCGCGTACTGGATTTCGAGCGTTTCCGTGCGATTGCCGATGCGGTAGGCGCGTACCTGTTCGTCGATATGGCGCATATCGCCGGTCTCGTTGCGGCGGGCGTTTATCCCAACCCGGTCCCGCTGGCCGACGTGGTCACCAGCACCACGCATAAAACCCTGCGCGGACCGCGCGGCGGAATTATCCTCGCGCGCGCCAACCCGGAGATCGAGAAAAAGCTGAATTCGATGGTGTTCCCCGGTACCCAGGGCGGTCCCCTGATGCATGTTATCGCGGGCAAGGCGGTCGCTTTCAAGGAGGCCATGGGCGACGATTTCGTCGAGTATCAGAAGCAGGTCCTGGTCAACGCCAACGCGATGGCGGAAGAATTTATCAAGCGCGGATTCGACGTCGTTTCGGGAGGTACCGACAATCACCTGTTCCTGTTGTCCCTGATCGGCAAGGGATTGACCGGTAAAGATGCCGACGCGGCGCTGAGCAAGGCGCACATTACCGTGAACAAGAACTCGGTTCCCAACGATCCGCAGTCGCCGTTCGTAACCTCGGGACTGCGAATCGGCTCGCCCGCGATTACCACGCGCGGCTTCAACGAGCAGGAATCGCGCGACCTGGCGAACTGGATCAGCGATATTCTCGACAATATGGGTAATGATGAAGTGCTGGCCAACGTCAAGGAAAAAGTCGGCGAAATCTGCAAGCGCCTGCCCGTTTACCGCAACGGATAATCCGCGCCGATGAAATGTCCCTTCTGCGGTACGCCCGACACGCGCGTTGTCGATTCGCGGCTGGCCTCGGATTCGGCGCAGGTGCGCCGCAGGAGGGAATGCGTTTCCTGCGAAACGCGCTTCACCACCTATGAATCACCGATGCTAAACATGCCGATGGTGATCAAGAACGACGGCAGCCGCGATGCTTTCGACGAAGTACGTCTGCGCAGCGGCATGATGCGCGCGCTGGAAAAGCGCCCGGTATCGGCGGAACAGATCGAGGATGCGATCAGCCACATCAAACGCCAGCTGGTCGGTCTCGAATCGCGCGAGATTTCGTCGCGCGAAATCGGCAAGATGGTCATGCACGAGTTGCAGCGGGTCGACCAGGTGGCGTATATCCGTTTTGCATCGGTTTATCTCAGTTTCGAAGACATCCAGGCTTTCGAGGAAGCGATCAAGGCGCTCGCCTCCGAGCCCACACCCGAAATGCATCGCAGACAGGTCCCGCTGATCGATGAGGACAGCTGATGCCGGGCAAGCATCCACCGCATTACTGGATGGCGCAGGCGCTGCGCGAGGCGCGCAAGGGGCTGTATAGCACGCCGCCCAATCCCAGGGTCGGTTGTGTCGTGGTCAGGGACGAGCAGATGCTGGCATCCGGCTGGCACGAGTTTACCGGCGGTCCGCATGCCGAGATCAACGCGCTCGAGTCGACGCAAATTCCTCCCGGTGCCGATTTTTTCGTGACCCTCGAACCCTGTTCCCATCATGGCCGCACGCCGCCTTGCGTCGATGCGCTGATCGCGGCCCGGCCAGGGCGGATCTTTGTCGCCATGCGGGATCCGAATCCACAGGTCGACGGCCGTGGACTCGAGCGAATGCGCGAACAGGGTATCGAAGTGATCGAGGGTGTGCTCGAGCAGCAGGCGCGGGAACTGAACCGGGGTTTCATCAAGCGCATGGAGCGGGGAATGCCCCTGGTGCGGGTAAAAATGGCCAGTTCGCTGGACGGTCGCAGCGCCTTGCAAAACGGCGACAGTCGCTGGATAACCGGCGAGGCGGCGCGTCGGGACGTGCAGTACCTGCGCGCCCGGGCCTGCGCGGTCCTTTCCAGCGCACAGACCGTACTGCGGGACGACCCGTCGCTGAACCTGCGCCTGTCGGCGGAGCAGCTGGGGCAACGCATCGTTCCGCGGCAGCCGGTGCGCGTGATCGTGGATTCGCGCCTGCTGCTCGACGGCTCGCAGAAATTATTCGCAATCGATGGCGATATCTGGGTCTACACGACCTGCGATGATCCTGCCA
>JBFGQE010000311.1:0-3285 GCA_041564355.1 Gammaproteobacteria bacterium
AACAGGAAACCGCAGGCGACGAAAAACGCCCCGGCGACCGCGATCGCGGCAAAATTCTTCTGCGGCGCGCGCCACGGCAAGTTTTCCAGCGCGAGCAGGCGCAGGCCGCCGAACAGATGCAGCGCGAGCAGAAAGACGAGACCGAATTCGGCCAGCTTGACCAGCGGCGCGGCGCTCCAGTGGAGGAATCGATCGAGCCCCGCGCTATCCTCGAGCGCGAGACCGAGCACGTAGAAATGGAACGGCAGGAACAGCGCGAGCGCGAGGCCGGACAGGCGGTGCAGCAGGAACGCGAGGTACAGCGGCTGGCGTCGATGCGGCTTCATGGCATGACCACCAGCGCGCGGACCGCACGCAGTCCGGCGAACAGCAATCCGCCCCAGGTGATCCAGCCGGCGGCGGCCGCGGCCAGCCGATTCCAGCGCAGCCATTCGCGCAGGATACTGCGCAGACCGATTGCGGCATGCACCGCAACGGCGAGCACGAAGAGGCCGTATGTCGCGCCCCAGAACAGGCTGCCGCGGGTGCGCGACAGGATCTCGGCCGCATCGAGTCCTCCCTGGATCGCGTAGATCATTACGCCGAGATGCAGCATGACCAGAGGCGCCATGATCGCGGCGCTGATGCGCTGCGCGGCGTAAAGGCGTAACTCAAGCATGAAGCCGCTTCCGCCGGTGCTGCAAAAAACCGCTCACCGCCATGCGCTTCAATCCTGAAATCGACACGGTCGGATTGAGTTCGTTTGGACAATAGTGCGCACACCCCTGCTGCGAGTGACACTGGAAACAACCGCCGTCGGCGGCAACCGCGACCAGCCTTTGCAGCCGGCTGCGATCGCGTTCGTCGTTTTGCAGGCTCCAGGCGCGGTTCAATGCGGCCGGACCGAGGTAATCCGGATTCCAGGTCACCGTATCGCAGGACGCGTAACAGATCGCGCAATTGATACATTCGATTGCCGCGTTCGCGGCACGGCGTTGCGTCGAATCCGGAGCGATCGCGGCGACCGGATCCTCGCGCGTCGCGTGCCCGCGGAAATGCCCCTCGGCGCGTTGCCATTTGGCGAAAAATTCGCTCATGTCGCAGGCGAGGTCCTTGATCAGCGGCAGGTTGCGCAGCGGTTCGATCGCCACGCGGTTGTCCTGCAGCACGCGCGCGACGTGCGTGCGACAGGTCCAGCGCGGCTCGCCGTTGACCATCATTGCACAGGAACCGCACATGCCGACGCGGCAGGCGAAGCGATAAGACAAGCTCGGATCGAGATGCCGCTGAATCCACGTGACCACGTCGAGTATGGTCTGCGCGGGTTGCCGCGGGACGTCGTATTCAACCAGTTCGCCGCGCGCTGCATCGCCACGCCAGACTCGGACCAGGATGTTATCGGGCGGAATTGACTGCATCGCGCCATGGTATAACTTCAGTTAATCTTATGAAATCTAATAATTTTTAATATAAAGTTAAATAAAGGTAATGTTATGCTGAAACGATGAACTTGCGTCAACTCAGATCGCTGAACGGAATACTGCAACAGGGCAGTTTTGCCGCGGCCGGAGATCAGCTCGGCCTGAGCCATGCCGCGATCAGCGTGCAAATGCGCCAGCTGGAGGAAGAGCTGGGTATCGAATTATTCGATCGCAGCAGGCGCCCGGTCGTGCCGACCGCCGACGGTACGCGCATTGGCGAGATTGCCGGGGAAGTGCTCGACCGACTCGAGCAAATCCACCGGGTCGCGCAAGGCACCGAAACCACCGGCTCGATATCGATCGGTTTCATTCCAACCTGCGTGCATCACCTGCTGCCGCGCGTGCTCGACGCGTTGCGTGGAGAATTTCCGCGGCTGCAGGTCAGGGTCAGGTCGGGGCTGTCGGGAGAACTGGCCGCCGCGGTGATTCGGCGAGAGCTGGATTATGCGCTGCTGACCGCACCGCTGGTGGCGATGCCCGAACTCGCTATCACCGCCGTCGCGGCGGAACCGTTTTTCGTCATCGGGCCCATCGATCGCAGCGACCTCGACAACGATGTGGCGCTGTTGCGTGCCATGCCGTATATCGCGTTCAGCCGACGCACCTGGGTCGGCCAGCACATTGCGGCGCTGCTGCAGCAACGCGGCATACACGTCAACGTGGCAATCGAAATCGATTCGCTCGAAGCGATCGAAAACCTTGTCGCAAGCGGGTTTGGCGTCTCTATCGTCCCGCGCCGGCTGCACGCCACGCTGGATCAGGCTCGCCTGGTACAGCAGCCCTTGGGTAATCCCGTCGAAGAACGCAAGCTTGCGCTGGTGCGCCATACGGCGCGACCCGGTTCCGTCCTCGACACCGCGGTCACGCGAATCTTTACCGGCCTGCCGGGCAGCGACGCACGCTAGAACTTCGCGAGATATCCGAAATTGATACCGATGACGTCGACCCCGTCGTCGTCGAAATAGCGGATGTAATCGAACTGAAAGAACGCGCCCGAATCGAGCGGCGTCTCGAAGCCGAAGCCGATGCCGGTATCGGAATCGTCGGCGGATATGCTGATCCCGCCGCTGGATCCGGTCAGTTCGACGTCGGACGGCCCGACCATCAGGTAGATCTTGGCCCCGCTGTCAAGCGGCGCATTCAACTTGAGATAGAAAAAAGTCGTATCGACGTCGAAGTCGACGTCACTGATTTCATCCGGGAGCAGGGTGATACTGATCTCGCCGCCAAGGTCGACGTATTCGTTCAGCGACACGCCGAGGCGAAAAAATGCGTTTTTCGGCTCGACCTCGTCGACGCTGTCGTCGAAACTCATCAGCGCGCCGCCAATCCCATAAAACGGCCCGACCTGCGCCGATGCCGATCCGCCAAATATCAGCGCGATTGCCACAATCCACGGTAATAAAACCTTATACATGATTCACTCCTCCCCTGGTTGTGATGAACTGATCATATCCCAACCGCAGAATCGCCGCCAGAATATTGACCGAAATTCCGAAACGGGACGCAAGTCAATGTTTTTCAGTGATTTTCTTCTCACAATTACCTCCTAAAGGCGCTTATTCTCAATAGATGTGTTATTGGGCAAGGTATTTCGGCACGCGAGCCGCAGACTGGCGCCATATATCTAACGGGGTTTGTTATGAACGACGACACGACATTTACCGGAATTGATAACACAGATTATTCGGAGTTTAGCTTGACCCGGGGTGAGGTTACCTACACCCAGGTGGCCAGCTGCGCGGTGGGCGACTGTCAAATCGAGCGACGCCGGCAAACCTTACGCGCCCGTCTCGAACGCGAGCAGTACGAGCGCGAGCAAAAA
>JBFGQE010000312.1:0-3284 GCA_041564355.1 Gammaproteobacteria bacterium
ATAGGCACCATCATATTTTGGGCCGCCGTGGCGCTCGTGCTGGTTTACGCGATCAGCATCTACAATCACCTGGTACGGCTCAAGCACAATGTCTCCAAGGCCTGGTCCAATATCGACGTGTTGCTCAAGCAACGCCACGATGAAATTCCCAAGCTGGTCGAAACCTGTAAACAGTACATGAAGTTCGAGCAGGAAACGCTCGAGAAAGTCATGCAGGCTCGCGCGCAGGTCGCGCAGGCGCGGGAAAGCCAGGACGTCGCCGGCCTCGGCCTCGCCGAGGGCGCGCTACGCATGGGCCTGGGTCAATTGTTCGCGCTGGCCGAGGATTATCCCGAGCTTCGCGCCAACGAAAACTTCCAGCACCTGCAAAGTCGCATCAGCACGCTCGAAAACACGATCGCCGATCGTCGCGAGTTTTATAACGAGTCGGTCAATATCAACAATATCGGTATCGAGCAATTCCCGGACATCATCGTCGCCCGGTTGCTCGGCTTCGGCCCGCGTGATCTGCTCGAGTTCGAAGAGAGCGAGATCGCCGACGTCAACGTCAAGCAACTGTTCAACACCTGACGGGTAATTCGTCGCCGGTCATGCTGTCCTGGCTCGAATTCGAACTCAGGCAGATGCCGTCGACGGAATACCTGACGCTGTACGGCGTCGGCGTTCTGTTGCTCGGCTTTCTCGCCTACTATGCGTTTGCCGCCTACCGCCGGTTTCGCTTCATGGACGGAACCGCGACGTCGAAAATCCGCTCCGCGCCGCAGGGACACGTCGAATTAAAGGGGCTCGGTGAATGGCTCCCGGATGGCGCGATCGCGTCGCCGTTCAGCAACAGCCGCTGCGTCTGGTATCACTGCACGATCGAAAAGCGGCGGCGCAGCGGCAAGCGCACGACCTGGACCAACATCTCGGACCAGCGCAGCGACCACCTGTTTCGCCTCGTCGACGACACCGGCGAATGCGTTGTCGACCCCGACGACGCGCACGTGATCGCTGAAACCGATCAGACCTGGTACGGCAACAGCGCTGACGCCGCCAGCCACGGACCCGGCCGCGGCCTCATTAGCCTCGGCCTCGGCAATTACCGGTTTCGCGAGCGCTTGATTCGCCCGGCGACCCAGATCTACGCACTCGGCGCGTTTCACACCGTCTACAGCAACCCATCCGACGAGTCCGTCTCCCGGCGGCTCGAAGACCTGGTCAAGCAGTGGAAACTGCAGCCGCATCGCTACCTGCGCGAATTCGATCTCGATGGCAACGGCAAGATTCAAAAAGACGAATGGCCTGCCATCCGCGCCGCCGCGCGCAAGCAGGTACTCGCCGAAATCGCGCGGGAGCAGCGCGAACATCACGTGCTGTCGCGGCCGCTCGATCCGAAACACCCTTATATTCTTTCCGCGGTACCGGAAGAATCGCTGGTCATGCGCAAGAAAGCCAAAGCATATTTCGCCGCCGCCGGCGCCTTCTTGATTTTCAGCGCGCTCGTCGTCATGTATTCGATACGCGCGCCGCTGCCGCTTTAAGCGTGTAGACTACGCGACCTGAAACAAAACCCAGGAAGACAATTTGGCCAATCCACTCCTCGAGGCGCGCGAGCTGCCCGCATTCAGCCGCATTACGCCCGACATCGTGCAACCGGCGATCGAGCGCCTGATCGCCGACAACCGAGCGGGCATCGACGCGCTCGTCCAGCAAAGCAGCTTCAGCTGGGAGAACCTGATCGAGCCGCTCGAGCTGATGAACGACCGCCTCGACAAGGCCTGGTCGCCGGTGCGCCACCTCAATTCGGTCAAGAGCAGCGACGCTCTGCGTGAAGCGTACAATGCCTGCCTGCCGCTGCTCGCCGAGTATTCGACCGACCTGAGCCAGAACCGCGAACTCTACGCAGCTTACCGGGGTCTTGCCGGTTCGCCGGAATATTCGAACTACACCGCGGCCCAGCGCAAGGCGATCGACGACGCGCTCAGGCATTTCCGCCTCGGCGGGGTCGAACTCGAAGGTGCGGACCGATCCCGCTACCAGCAGCTGCAGAAGGAATTGTCGGAATTGCAGTCGCGATTCGAAAATAACCTGCTCGATGCAACCCAGGCGTGGCAATACCTTACCGAAGACGAGTCCGAGTTGGCCGGGTTGCCCGAGTACGCGCTCCGGATGTTGCGCCAGTTGGCCGAACAAAAGGAGTTGCCGGGCTATCGCATCACGCTCGACATGCCGTGCTACCTCGCGGTGATCACGCACGCCGACAATCGCGACTTGCGGCAGGCGCTATACGAAGCCTACGTGACGCGCGCCTCCGACCAGGCCAGGACCGAAAAGAACCTCGACAATGCGCCGATCATGGAAGAAATTGTCGCGAAAAGACAGGAAAAAGCCCGATTATTGAGGTTTTCCAGCTATGCAGAGTATTCCCTCGAAACCAAGATGGCGGCCTCCGTGGAGCAGGTCGTGGGTTTTCTCGAGGACCTTGCCGAGCGTTCGCGCAGCGCCGCCGAGGCCGAGGTCGCCGAGCGCCAGGCGTTTGCCGAGTCGCTAGGCTTCGACGGCGAACTCGAGGCCTGGGACTACTCGTATTACAGCGAGAAACTCAGGCAGCACCGTTACCAGATCTCGGACGAGCAACTAAAGCCGTATTTTGCCGATCACCGGGTCATCGAAGGGTTGTTCGAAATCGTGCGCCGACTCTACGGCGTGAACATTAGCCGCGTCGATGGCGACATCGACCGCTGGGACGACGCGGTCGGGTTTTACCGGATATCGAGCGCGACGGGCGACGCCATCGGCCACTTCTATCTCGATTTGTACGCACGCGAGAACAAGCGCGGCGGCGCGTGGATGGATGAATGCGTCAATCGTTATCGAATCGACGGTAAAACGCAATTGCCGGTAGCCTTCCTGACCTGCAACCTGACCCCGCCGATCGGCGACGAACCCGCCCTGTTTACCCATAACGAGGTCATCACACTGTTCCACGAGTTCGGCCACGGCCTGCACCATATGCTGACCCGGGTCGACGTACCCGACGTTGCCGGTATCAACGGCGTCGAGTGGGACGCGGTCGAATTGCCGAGCCAGTTCATGGAAAACTTTTGCTGGGAACGCGAAGCGCTCGACCTGTTTGCGCAGCACTATCGAACCGGCGAGACCCTGCCGGACGATCTTTTCGAGCGAATGCGCGCGGCGAAGAATTTCCAGAGGGCCTTGCAGATGCTGCGCCAGATCGAGTTCGCGTTGTTTGACATCCGTCTGCATCAGGATCCGGAAATTACGAGCGCAGCGCAAATTCA
>JBFGQE010000313.1:0-3279 GCA_041564355.1 Gammaproteobacteria bacterium
CCAGGCGCAGGTCTCGCTGCAAATCTATTGCGATACGATCATTATCATCTTGTTGATGCACGCCTGCGGCGGCATCTCCAGCGGTCTCGGCATGCTGCTGATCATCTCGGTCGCGACCACCGGGCTGCTGACCCAGCAATCACTCGCGATACTGTTCGCGTCGCTGGCGTCGCTCGGCCTGCTCGCGCAGCACATTTACTCGGTGACGCATATCCCTGAATATACCGGCACTTCGACCCAGGTCGGCATTCTCGGCGCGAGCCTGATCGCGACCGCAATCGTGACCCACAACCTGATCATGCGCCTGCGCTCGAGCGAGCAACTGGTACAGCAGCGCGAGCGCGATGTCGCGCTGCTGTCCGCGCTGAACCAGGAAGTCATCGAAAACCTGCAGGCCGGAGTCATCGTGCTCAACCGCAACGACCGCATTCGCCACATCAACCAGGCCGCGCTCGATCTGCTGCATTTGCCGAGCGACCGACCGATCGTACTGGCGCAGGATTGCCCACGCCTGCAGACAGCACTCGAGACCTGGCGTCAGGCCGGCGAGGACGAACGACCATTGCTGCCCTCGGACACCGGAATCGAAAATATCCAGGTCAACTTTCGCCGCCTGCAGGGGCAGGAACAGGCCAACACGCTGATTTTTCTCAATGACGTGTCATCGATTCGCGACAGCATGCAGCAGGCCAAGCTGGCCGCGCTGGGGCATTTGACCGCGAGCATCGCGCACGAGATCCGCAACCCGCTGGGCGCGATTTCCTACGCCGCCGAACTGCTGCACGAAAACAATCACATCGAGCAGTCCGAGCAGCGCATGGTCGAAATCATCAACCAGCACACGGCCCGCATCAATCACATCATCGAGGATATTCTGAAAATTTCTCGCGGCAATCCGACGGTCCGCGAGAGCATCGATCTCGAGTTCTGGTTGCCGCGATTCGTCGATGACTATTGCCAGTCCGGCCTCGCCCGTCCGGAGCAATTCGAGGTCGAAATCGAGACCGGAAACGCGGCGATCGAATTCGACTCGGGCCATCTCGCGCAAATTCTCACCAACCTGTGCACCAATGCACTGGTTCATGGTGTCGCCGACAAACCAATCACGATTCGTGTCGCCGCGATCGACAATTACCATACCCGCATCGAGGTCGCCGACCGTGGCCCGGGTATCGACGCCGACGTCCTCGACAAGATCTTCGAGCCCTTTTATACGACCAGCCATCGTGGCTCGGGTCTCGGCTTGTATATCGTCGGACAATTGTGCGAGCTCAACAACGCCTCGATCTCGGCGCGCGTCAACCAGCACGACGGCACCAGCTTCGTGTTGCGCGTGGTCAGCAGCGAAATCGTACCGTCGCAGCGAGCCGCGTCGTGACCCGGCAGCGAGTCCTGATTGTCGACGACGAGCCGGATATTCGCGAGCTGCTCGAAATTACGCTGTTGCGCATGGGGCTCGAGACCCGCAGCGCCGAGGATTACAGCCACGCTACGCGGCTGTTGCTCGAAGAGTCTTTCGACCTGTGCCTGACCGACATGAAGCTGCCGGATGGCGACGGCATCGCGCTGGTCGAACACATCCAGCAGCATTGCCCCGATACGCCGACCGCGGTGATCACCGCGCACGGCAGCATCGATCTCGCGATCAAGGCGATGAAATCCGGCGCGTTCGATTTCGTCTCCAAGCCGGTATCCCTCGAAACCCTGCGCAATCTGGTCGAAAAAGCGTTGACGCTGCCGCGCACGATCCAGGAAGACGCCGGCACGGCGGATTCGCGCTTTCAGATTATCGGTGAATCGCCGGCGATGCTCGAACTCAAGCGCTCGATCGCGAAGTTCGCCCGCAGCCAGGCACCGGTCTTCATCCGGGGCGCGTCGGGCACAGGTAAGGAGCTGGTGGCCCGGCAGATTCACCTGCAGGGCTCGCGCGCCGACGCACCGTTTGTTGCAGTCAATTGCGGCGCGATCCCTTCGGAATTGATGGAAAGCGAATTCTTCGGTCACCTGAAGGGCAGTTTTACCGGCGCCACCAGCGACAACGAGGGCCTGTTCAAGGCGGCCAGCGGCGGCACGCTGTTCCTCGACGAAATCGCCGACCTGCCGCTGGCGATGCAGGTCAAGCTGCTGCGCGTGATCCAGGAGAAATCGATCCGCCCGGTCGGCGCGCAGCAGGAAGCGCCGATCGATGTACGCATCATCAGCGCGTCGCACCGGGATCTCGACGCGATGGTCAAGGCTGGCGATTTTCGCCAGGATCTCTACTATCGGATCAACGTCATCGGCGTCAGCGTGCCGCCGCTGGTCGAGCGCGCGAGCGACATTTCGCTGCTGACAGCGCACATGATCGATCGCCACAATCGCGAGTTCGGCACTCGCATTGAGATCTCGGCAGCCGCGCAGGCCGCGCTCGCGCAGTATCCTTTTCCCGGCAACGTTCGCGAGCTCGAAAACATTCTCGAACGCGCGATGGCGCTGTGCGAAAACGAGCGCATCGAACCTGACGATTTGCAACTCCCGTCGGCCGACGTCGCCATCGACGCACCCGCGCCGAGCCTCGGCGAACTGACGCAGACGATCGAGAAAGAACAAATCATCAGCGCGCTCGAGGACAATCGCTGGAACCAGTCGGCGGCCGCGCGCGCGCTCGGTATCACGCTACGGCAACTGCGTTACCGCATCGACAAGCTCAAGCTGAAGAAGAGCTGACCGCCGCGGTCATTCGTGACAATCGCTGTAAAGATTTGACAATTTTGTCAAATTTGCCCGCCAGCAAGCCAAACCGGTCGGCGCGATTTTTTCCTAAGTGGCTGATTTTTTTGCGTAAATAGTTCACAGGCGCGGTTGGCACCGGGCTTGCATTCTTATCCCCCAAGAAACGGCTTTGGTCGGTTTCTAAGTCGATTTAAAGATTTTTGACAAGAGGAAACTCAAATGAAAAAAGTACAATCCGGTTTTACGCTGATTGAATTGATGATCGTGGTCGCAATTATCGGCATCCTGGCCGCCATCGCGATTCCGCAGTACGCCGACTACACCCAGCGCACCAAGCTGGCCGGCGCGGTTGCGGGCATGGCGACCTACAAGACGACGATTGCCCTGTGTATCCAGGACCTGGGTACGCTGACCGGCTGTAACGCTGGTACCAACGGTATCCCGGCCGCAATTGCCGCGAACAACGGAGCCCTCATCGCCTACGTCGATGCGGTTGGGGTCACGGACAGTGTTATCAGCATGACTTCTACCGGTATCGCTGCCGGCGTCACCAAGCTCTCCGTCACG
>JBFGQE010000314.1:0-3277 GCA_041564355.1 Gammaproteobacteria bacterium
CTCGTCGGGTGCCTGCAGGATCAATCGGAGATTGCGGTTAAGGCCGCGAATCACCCGGCGGCGGTAGCGTTCGACGCAATTCAAAGTAGTCTGGTCACCCGTTGGCGCGGTTCATGGCAAGTCCCGCGGAAGCCCCTATGATGCCATGCCCGGCTCAAATTTGAAGTCGTGACGGCGAGAATCGGTGCAAAACGTCGCCTCGAATCGCATAATGGGGGTGTTTCTTCCGCCAAGGAGTCAGATATGCCCCGTATCCCGATCGTCGACCGCAGTCAGGTCGATGCCGACACCCTGGCCTTGCTGCGATCCATCAGCGGCGCGGCGCGCTGGAACGTGTTCGAGGGAATTGCCCATCACCCGCCGACCCTGCGCGCGATGGATGCGCTGCGAGAGGCGACCGATACGGGCCTGAGCAAGCTGGAACACGAAGTGCTCGCGATCGAGATCGCGCGCTACAACGGTTGCGGTTATTGCCTGCCCGCGCACCGTTATGTTTGTCACGAAATCGGTGTCGAGGAAAAAGATATCGAAGCCCTGACGCAGGGAGAACTGCTCACGCACCGTCCTGAACTGATGTTGTTGCAAGTATTCGTGCGGGCCGTGCTCGCACACAAGGGGCATATCGGCGACGAGGATTTTGCCGATTTCCAGGCGCGCGGCCTGGATACGCAGAAGATGATCGCGATCCTTGCCGAGATTGCCCTGTATACGTTGTTGAACTACTTCAATCGCCTGGCCGGTTCGGAGACCGAAGCCGAGGTGCGGCCGTTTATCGCTGCCGACGCGAACTGGATCACGGCGCCGGATCGGTGACCGCGGGCCTCGGATCGGTCGATCAAGCCGCGGCGTGGTCGTCCGCTTCGCGCGACTGCTCGCCGTTGGCAACGATGCCGAGCTTGTCGAACAGCTGCTGGTCGAGATTTTGTTCCGGGTTGGGCGTAGTCAGCAGCGTTTCGCCGTAAAAAATCGAGTTGGCGCCGGCGAGAAAACACAGTGCCTGCACGGCTTCGCTCATCTCGGTTCGCCCGGCCGAAAGTCTGACCACCGATTTCGGCAGCAGGATGCGTGCAACCGCGATGCTGCGCACGAATTCGATCGGATCGAGTTTCTCGGTGCCGTAAAGCGGCGTATTTTCGACCTGGACCAGCAGGTTGATCGGCACGCTTTGCGGATGCTCGGGCAGGTTCGCAAGCTGCTGCAACAGGGCCGCGCGATCCTTCTCGGTCTCGCCCATGCCGATGATGCCGCCGCAACACACGTTGATGTCCTCCGCGCGCAGGTTTTCCAGCGTGTCGAGGCGGTCCTGATAGTTGCGCGTGGTGATTATCTCCCGGTAATACTCGGGCGACGTATCGAGGTTGTGGTTGTAGTAATCGAGCCCGGCCTCCTTCAAGCGGCGCGTCTGCTCGCGGGTTAACATGCCGAGGGTCACGCAGGTTTCCATGCCGAGCTCGCGCACGACGCCGATCATTTCGATCACGCGGTCGAGGTTCTTGTCGGTCGGATTGCGCCATGCCGCGCCCATGCAGAAACGGCTGGCTCCATTCTGTTTCGCCGCGAGCGCGGCCTCGCGGACCTCTTCCAGCGCCAACAGACGCTCGCGCTCGAGGCCGGTATCGTACTTCGCGCTCTGCGGGCAATAGGCGCAGTCTTCCGGGCAGGCGCCGGTCTTGATGCTGAGCAGCGTGCTGATCTGCACCGCGTTGGCGTCGAAATGTTCGCGGTGAATCGATTGCGCGCGAAACATCAGGTCGTTGAAAGGCAGCGCAAAAAGCGCTTTAATTTCATCGAGCGTCCAGTCGTGCCGGATGCTCTGCTCGGAATCGGTCATCGAATCTGGCCGTGATGCAAAGGAAAGCCAAGTCTATTGCAAGACAGGGAATAGTCAATGACAGTACAAATTCTTTACCGCGCTCTGGCGCGCCTGGTCGATAATCTTCTGTCCCCGGGCCTGTGCCACGGCTGCGATTGCGAAATCGACGCAGCGGCGGATCTGTGCAGCGCCTGCCGCAACCGCCTGCAGCGCGTCCCGAACCCCTGCGCGGTTTGCGCAGAACCCAACCCGGTCGCGAGCGCGGTGTGTCCCCGCTGCCTGATAAACCCGCCGCGCTGGCAGAAAATCGTCGCGCCGTTCCGTTACCGGGGCCTGGTGCGACGGTTTATTTTGCAACTCAAGTTCGACGACGCAATCCATCTCGGCAGGGCGCTTTGCCGCGAAAGCCTGCGCGACCTGCGTAGCGATGCGGCCCTGCCCGAGGTTTTATTGCCCGTGCCGCTGCACCGCGCGTGCCTGTTCGAGCGCGGTTACAACCAGGCCGATGAAATCGCGCGCTTCTGGTCGGCCGAACTCGGGGTACCGCTCGACCGGCGCGTACTGCAGCGGCGGCGCAACACCTTGAGCCAGTCCGGGCTCAGCGCCGCGCAGCGCGCGGCAAACCTGCGCGGCGCGTTTGCCTACGATGCGCGCAAGGCTTACCGCCACGTGGCGATTGTCGACGACATCGTCACCACGGGCTCGACCATTGACGAGATTGTGCGCGTACTGCACCGCGCCGGCGTCGAATTCGTCGAGGTCTGGGCACTGGCGCGCGCGTACCGGCGCTAATCCCGCCAACCGGGGACAGATCACGATATTCGGGTTCACGCCGAGGCTACGCAGCGCGGTAGTGAATACATCGATACACCAGTCCGACTCCGCGATCTCTGCGTCCCCCCGCGTCTCCGCGTGAAACATTTCTTAAGGGCGAAATGGCTAAAAGTCAGGCGTGAAAATTGATTGTTTGCTGGCTGATCTTTTCGGCCCAGATGCGCGGACCGGTCTGGTGTACCGATTCGCCGCTATGATCGACGGCGACGGTCACCGGCATATCCTCGAGTTCGAATTCGTAAATCGCTTCCATGCCGAGCTCGGGAAATGCGACCACCTCGGCACCCTTGATCGCCTGCGCGACGAGATAGGCAGCGCCGCCGACCGCCATCAGGTAAACCGACTCGAATTCGCGGATCGCGTCGATCGCTGCCGGGCCGCGCTCGGCCTTGCCGATCATGCCGAGCAGGCCGGTTTTTTCCAGCATCGTGCGGGTGAACTTGTCCATGCGCGTCGCCGTGGTCGGGCCGGCGGGACCGACGACTTCGGTGCCGATCGGGTCGACCGGGCCGACGTAGTAAATAAATCGCCCTTCCATGCTGACCGGCAGTGGTTCGCCTTTTTCGATCAGGTCGACCATGCGCTTGTGCGCCGCGTCCCGCCCGGTCAACATTTTGCCGGACAGCAGCA
>JBFGQE010000315.1:0-3264 GCA_041564355.1 Gammaproteobacteria bacterium
GCCGAAATCGGGGAACACCAGCACGATATCGATCGGGCCGAGGTCGAGACCCTCCGCGGCCAGGTCGGACAGGTTGAAACTGTAATGTTGCCACTGGCCGAGCACCGGCGCCGCATGCGCCTCGACGCTGGTCGTCAGGCTGACCTCGGCCACGGTCGCGACCCCGTCGCTTTCGACTTTCAGTTTCCAGTCGGTCGGCGCCGGCGGCGGGTTGGTCATCTTCAGGTCGAACTCCAGCGTTCCGGTGGTGGCGATCCCCGAGGCGTCGTAGGGCATGCCACCCGTGGCAAACGGCGCGCGGGTGGTGAAGCCGACGACGGCCGACCCGTTGATCGTGAACTCCATGGTTTCGGCGTAGAGCGGATCGGTATCCACGACCACGCCCGGAACCGTGCCGCCGACGCTGTTCCACGCGTCCCAGTCGGGTCTTTCAACGTCTTCGAATATAACCAGGTCCGGCGTGGCGGCCGGCGTCGATTCGTTGCAGCGGGTCGCCGCGTTCGAGGTGGTCGCGGTGCAGTGCGCAACATAGTCGACCTCCATCGTGGCCTGGTTCAGGGCGGGGTTTATCGCGCCGCCAAGATTCCCGCCCATGGCGACGTTGAGCAAGACGAACATCGGCTCCTTGTATTGCGGGCAAGCGGCGACATTCTGCGTTGCGACTAAAGTATCGTCGATATAAAAGCGGATCGTGTTCGCGTCCCATTCGATCGCGTAGTCGTGCCACTGCAATACGTCGGCCGCTCCGCCCGGATAATTATATGTCGCCAGGCCGCCGCATCCGTTGGCATTGAAGAAATTGGTTATATAGTAATTGGGGCTGTTCGCGGTCCATTCCCATACATCGATTTCCCCCGCTCCAGGATTGGGCCAGCCGACGAAATCGTTGTCGCCGGCAATCGGATCTTCGTTGATCCGGTTTTCGAGCATCCAGAACGCGGGCCAGGTGCCGCCAAGCAGGTTGTCGAACCTGATCCTGGCCTCGATGCGGCCGTAAAGGAATTCGCGCTTGTCCTTGCTGTTGATTCGGCCCGAGGTCCAGCTCTTGGGCGCACCGCCCAGACCCGGACAGTTGACCGCCTGCCGCCGGGCGATGATTTTCAGGGTACCGCCTGAAACTTCATAGTTCCGGTTTGGCGAGGCAAGATTATCATCATCGGTATAACACTGGACTTCGTTGTTGAAATTCGCCTGGATTTGCGCGGTCCAGTTGTTCCAGTCGACCCCGCTGCCGTCGAAGCTGTCGATCCATTGTCGTTCCCAGCCGGCGGTGGCCGGCAGGCTGAAACCGGCGCCGACGAAAAGGCAGACGAGCAGGCCCCAGGAGATCGCGCCAGGGCCTGTTTTGAATCGCGAAAAACGCGCTCTCGTTGTCGTCGAACCATTCATTAATCGCTGCCTCGCTCGGAGTTACCTGGTATCGGGCCGGAAAGTTTAACTGCTATATAGCAGTCTATCAAGCAGAAATCGCCCGAAGACTAACGTTCGGTCAGCGAATCGATGGGCGGGTTTAACAAGGTGTCAGGACGACTCGCGCGCCGGTTGTGCGACCGCGCGTCTGCAGCGACTGCCCGCCCCTGCGGGCTGGACGGCTCTTGTAAATTCGTTCTAGGTAAAAACGGAGAGGTAATTCATCCAGGCGGACATGCGCAGCAGGGTCTTGCGCACCAGCGCCAGTTCGTCGAACCGGTCGCCATATACCGCGGTCATCGCGTGCGACCCCGACGGAATTCTCGCGACGTAGCCCGCGTAGCGCGCATCGGTAATATCGATCAGTACCGGTATCCGGGTTTCGACCGGAACAGCCTGCGGATTATGCACGTCGATCCGGGAAGGCTTTTCGATCGGGGTCGGCAGCACGCCGTGTACCATGCCGGCAAACACCCTGCCGGGAATGCTGTCGAAGGTGACTTCCGCGATGCTGCCCTCGTTCAGACGGAACAGCTGGTTTGGCTCGAACCACGCAATCAGGTTGTGTTCCGCGCCGGTCATCGGGGTAAAGGTAACGTGGCCGACGCCGCTGGTGGCGAGCGGTGCCGTGGTTACCTGCTGCCGGCTCGTATCCGAGTAGGGATGGAAGTAATCGAGCGCCTGTACCAGCGCGAAGATCAGTACGACTCCGCCAATCGACGCGAACGGCACCGTCAGGCGGTTGCGCGGAATTCGCAGCAGGGTGAATAGCGCAACGCAAAGCGCGGTGTAGAAAGCGATCAGCAGGATTTCCATTGTTTGCTCCCCTTCGCTCAGACTCAGGCCGCTTCGTTGGCGGCCATGATGGCTTTCTCGATGCGCTCGATCCGGTCGTCGAGCACTTCGTACTTGTGCCCGAGCAGGGTCACCGAATCGGTGATATCCGGATCCAGCAGCGCGGCTTCCGCATCGTCCGCCTTGTCGTTGATCGCGGTGTCCTCGTCCAGCTGCGCGAACCGTGCAACGTCATCTTCACGGTACGCGGCCGACCAGATCCACAGCAACGGCCAGATCGCGTGCAGCGTGAACAGGCTGACCCAGCCAGCGTAATAAATCGCATCCTGGTGAGGATGGTTGCGCTGCACGGCGATTCGATAGGGCATATCGACGATTGCGACGGCGCCGAACAGCAGCCAGGCCGCGGTGAAAATCAGAATTCCGAGGGCTATGTAATCGAGCATGTCGTTCCGTCAGTTCCGCGTGTTTCAATGAGTTTAGTTCAGTTTTCACGGCCTCCGAGTGAGACCTAGTTCTCATTTTCACGCCGGTCGCGGAAGCTCGGAAACGCCTGCAAGCCCTCGCACTTTACTGGAAGAAAAACTGATAACAGTATGATTTATCTGTTTATTTTTTCCTAATAAAACGTCCGAACCGAGTCGCCGTACCGAGCCTCGAGATGACGGGGTCCGAAGACGTCATCCGCCGGCTCGGCCGCGGATCCGGAAACGAAGGCTACTCAGGCCGTCGACATGGCGCGCAAGCGGAATGTGGGATACCGAAGATCTGCTACGGATTGATCCGCTGCAGCGGGTCCCATTCGAACAGAGGCTCGAGGTAGCCGGCCAGCGAAAAGAGTTCTTCTTCGCCGTGGGGCTTGCCGATTAGCTGCAGGCCCACCGGCAGCCCTTCTTCGGTCTTGCCGCAGGGCAGCGTAATAACCGGCAGAGTCGTCGCAGTGATCGCGCAGCAGATCGAGAGCCAGCGGTAATACTCGGCGTACTCGAGGCCGTCGCTGAAGCCCGGATAGCGCTCCTCGACGGGATAGGCGGGCATGATCGCGGCCGGGCAGATCAA
>JBFGQE010000316.1:0-3247 GCA_041564355.1 Gammaproteobacteria bacterium
AGCACCAACGGCACCTACGTGCGTTTCAAGGGCCAGGACGACCTGTTCATTCGGCGCGAGGAACTGCCGCTGATGGGCGAAGGCTTTATCAGCCTGGGCGAAGAGGTTCGCGAAGACAACCCGTCGATCATCAGCTTCAACGTGCTGCAGGCCGGAAAGTAAGCGAACGGCGACGACGCTCTCGACCCATTCGGTAACGATTTCACGCTGGATTTCGGCATCGGTGTCCGCTGGCGGTGTGGTGTTAACTAGCTGAATTCCTTCGTTTTTCTCCGACGGGCTTATCGGGCCCGCGCATCCGCTTGCTGTTTTATCCCGCGCCTTAGGGTAGTCTATGGCGAGAGTCACGCCGTTTGGCGTGAATACCGGGCCTGATATAAAGATAAGAAGCGAACCCCATGCTGGAATTACCGGGATATAAAATCGAGAAGCAGATCGGCAAGGGCGGCATGGCGCGCGTCTACCTGGCCGTGCACGAGGGTCTGCATCGCCAGGTCGCAATCAAGGTCATGTCGAAGCACCTCGACGAGGACGCCGGCTTCGGCGAACGCTTCATGCGCGAGGCGCGAATCGTCGCCAACCTGAACCACCAGCACATCGTCACCGTTTTCGACGTCAACAACTACGACGGGTATCACTACATCGCGATGGAATACCTGCCCGGCGGTATTACCCTCGACCACAAGATCAAGGAAGGTATTACGCCGGCCGAGGGCATTACCACCATCCAGCACGTTGCGGCCGCGCTGGGTTACGCGCACAGCAAGGGGATTATTCATCGCGACGTGAAACCGGAAAATATCATGTACCGCGAGGACGGTTCGGCGGTGCTGACCGATTTCGGCATCGCGCGCTCGACCACCTCGGTGACCAAGATGACCGCCACCGGCACGGTCATCGGCACGCCGCATTACATGAGCCCGGAGCAGGCGCAGGGCGAGGAACTCGGGCCGGGCGCCGATATCTACAGTCTCGGCGTGGTCCTGTATGAAACCCTGACCGGGGAAGTGCCGTTCGACGCCGATTCGTCAATCGCGATCGTATTCAAGCACATCACCGAACCGGTGCCGCAGCTCGAGGGCGAACTGGCCGCGTTCCAGCCGGTGGTGGATCGGATGATGGCGAAAGACAAGGAAAGTCGTTACCAGGATTGCAATGACATCATCGCCGACCTCGATAACCTGATGTCCGGTGGCGGCGTGAGCAAGGAAACCCTCATCAACAACGCTACCGCGATCAATCCGGCAACGCCGGAGGCGGTCGCGGCGATCAGAAAGGCGACCGGTCAAACCACGGCCCCGGCCGCCCCGCCAAAAAAGAAGCGGCTGGTGCCCGCGCTGGCCGCGATCGTGCTCGTGATCGCCTCCGCGGCGGGTTACGTTTTCTATACCCAGGACCAGGCCGAGAAGGAACAACAACGACTCGCGCAGCTCGAACAACAACGGCAACAAAAACAACTCGAAGACAAGCAGCTCGCCGCCAAACTGGCCGCGGAAAAAGCAGCACGGGAAAAAGCGGAAAAACTGAAAGCCGCGCAGCTGGCCGAACAGAATCAGGCCGCGCAGCAGGAACAGGCCGCCAGCCGCGAGTCGGCGCAGGAAAAAGCCGCGGCCGAGGAAGCCGAACGGCTGGCCGCGCTCGAGCGCAGCAAGGCTGAAGCGGCGCTGCAGGAAAAACGCGAGGCGGAACGTGAACAGGCGCGGCGCGCAGTGCAGCAGAAAATCACCCAGCTGCTCGCGAGCGCCGAATCGAACCTGCAAAAGACCCGCCTGCGCGGCGCCTACCGCGATTACCAGGAAATCCTCAAACTCGAACCGGGACACGACAAAGCCGAGGACGGGGTCACCCGCGTCGCCGACCGCTACCTGGCGCTGGCCCGAAATTCGGCACAGAGCAGCGACTTCGAGCGCGCCGACGGTTTTCTCGGCTCCGCCGCACAGATCGCGCCGACGCACGACAAGCTCGGGGCGACCCGCCAGGAGATCGCCGCGCTGAAAGACGCGGAGCAGGCGAAGCAGGAAGCGGAACGACGCGCCTACGACAAGAAACTCACCGACCTGTTCGCCAACGCCGAATCGCAGTTGCTCAACACCCGGCTCGAGGCCGCTTACCAGAGTTTCCAGCAAATCCTCGCCCTGGAGCCGGGTAACGATCGGGCGAAAAATGGCATCACCCGGGTCGCGGACCGCTACCTCGCGCTGGCCCGAAGCTCGGCGCTGGCCAGCGATTTCGACCAGGCCAACAGCCACCTCAGTGCGGCGATCAAGATCGCGCCGACGCACGACAAGCTCGGCTCGACCCAGCAGGAAATTTTCGACCTGAGAGACGCGCAGCTGCTCAAGGAAGCCGAAGCCCAGCGCGCCCAGCAGGAGCCCGCGACCTCCGAACCCGCCCCCGAACCCGACGAACCCGTCAAAAAACGCCGCACCTTCGGCGCCTTTTAATGGGGGTCAGAGAACAATTGTTTCTAATATACGGAGTTCTTTATATCAATCGGTTCAGTCCTGCCTGACGCGTGGACGACCGGGTTGTCCGAGCCGGGGCCGGCGCCGCGTCGTTTGCTCGATCTTGCTCTTGAATGTCCCGCGACCCAATACCAGCTCGCGATTCAGGTTCTGACGAATCCGATCGATCGTCGCCTCGTCCAGATCGTGGCGATACAGTTCCCGGTAAGCCTGCTTTCTCTCGCCACGGCTCGAAGCCAGCGCGGTAAATACCGGATGCTCTTCGACCAGTTCGTTCGCATCGTCAACGGCGTTCGCCCGATAGCTCGACCAGGGATAATCGCCCGGATGTTGCACCATGTTCGCGCGTACCGGGTTCAGCTCGATATAGCGCATGCAGGTTAAAAGATAGCGCTCCGAGTCGACCAGGCTCGATTTATACCGCCCCTCCCACAGGGTACCGGTGCGCCGGTAACTCCGGTTTATATAGCGCACATAACGCGGCCCCAGCGCCTGCATCATTTGCGAAATGCCGTATTCGACCAGAGGAGTGACCAACAGATGCACGTGATTGGTCATGAGTACGTAAGCGTGAATCTGGCATTGGTACCTGGCCGCGGCGGCCGCGAGATCGTCCAGGTAGCGCCGATAATCGACCGCGTGAAAAAAACAGGGCGCGCGATTGTTGCCGCGCTGAATGACGTGTTGTGGAATTCCCGGCAGATTAAACCGTGGTTTTCGTGGCATGGCATACCTCCCTGTACGCAACACTGAAACAATCAGGCCCCTATATTAGACTGCCC
>JBFGQE010000317.1:0-3233 GCA_041564355.1 Gammaproteobacteria bacterium
GGCAGGGAACGACCCACGCAGGTGAAACAATAGGCGATGTGTTCCTCGGCGTCGTAGACGAAAGACGGCTCGGACAGGCCTCCGACGACCTCGGCCTGCAGTTCGGGCGAGGCGAAACATTCCTTGGCGCAGACGATCTGGGCCTCAGCCCGCCAGCGCTTTTGCCGCCGCAGGTGATCGATGGCGCGGCGCACGCCGATGGCGCATGGCCAGGTGCCGAAACCGGCGTCTCCACGAAAGGAATCGAGCGTCTGCCAGGCGCGCGCTAACGAATCCTGCACCAGGTCTTCGGTATCCTCGGGGTGGCCGATCATGCGCCGGATCACGGCGCGCAGCCCGGGCGCGTATTCCAGCAACGAGGTTTCGAATGCATGCTGCTCCCCCGCGCGGGCGCGGAGGAGCAGGTCCTGTTGGCGCGCGCCGTCGTGCGCGCTCATGCCGCGGTCGCCTCGAAACTCGTCCGCGCAGCGAGGCGCTCGTACCAGGCCGACAGGCCGCCCAGGCCCTGCAGCAGCAGCGTCGAGGCGCGGCTTTCGGAATAGCCGAGCATGGGCAGCAGGAACAGGTCGCAGAGGTAAATTTCGCTGCCGAGCAAAAACGCGTTACCCGACAGTTGCCGGTCGACGATCTCGAGATCGCGGCGCACCCGGTACAGGTCTTCGGCGGTCGGATCGTCGGACTTCAACAGCGCCAGCACCAGGTCCCGGTAAAGATAGTCGCAACAGGTGCTGACCCATTGCAGCATGCGCGCGCGACCGAGCGGGTCGGCAGGAGTCAGCCGCGGGCCGTCAAATGCCGCGTCGAGATAGCTCGCGATGGCCGGGATCTCGTATAACTGTCAGTACCGGATGAATACTCCCCAAAACTGCCGAAGTAAAAATCCCCAGTATTCGGTGCGATAAACAGATTGTTAATCGCTTTCGATGTCGGGATGGTTGATGAATATCCACATCAACGAGGCCGGCATCTTGATTCAGAATGGGGAATTATTCGTGATTCATGAGTTGCATTTGGAAGGATTGTCGATTTCGGAAATTGCCAAGCGCACGGGCAAAGATCGAAAGACGGTGCGCAAATATATTAATCGAGGTCTGGTTCAGCCAGTCTACGGGCCGAGACAGCCCAGGCCACAGCTGCTTGATCCTTACCGCGATTATCTGCGCGATCGCATTGAGCTTTTTCCGGGTCTCCGGGCAACGCGGTTGTTACGCGAGATTCAAGCGCTGGGCTACCGGGGTGGCTACTCTCGATTGACCGACTACCTTCGCGACATTCGACCCGTCTCCGATCACGGCTTCGAGCACCGCTACGAGACGGCAGCTGGTGAACAGGCACAGGTTGACTTCGCGCAGTTCAAAACGGTGTTTACCGAGGCCCCGGACCGAGTGCGGGTCGTCTGGTTGTTCAGCCTGGTGTTGGGATGCAGTCGATTTCTGACCGGGCAGTTTGTCTTTGGCCAGACCCTGCCAGTGGTGTTGCGCTGCCATATCGACGCGTTTGCTCAACTCGGTGGCGTGCCCCGACACATCCTCTACGATCGTATGAAAACGGCGGTGCTGGGGGAAACCGAGACCCGGCATATTGTTTACAACTCCAAGCTGCTTGAACTGGCCAGCCACTACGGATTCCAGCCCCGTGCCTGTCCGGCTTACCGCGCCAAGACCAAGGGCAAGGTCGAGCGCCCTTTCAGCTACATTCGCGATGACTTCTTCCTCGGCCGATGCTTCCGCGATATCGACGATCTCAACGAGCAATTTACCGGCTGGCGCGACGGTGTCGCGAATGAACGTTGTCATGGCACCACCCGGCGTGTGGTACGGGAAGCCTTTGATGAAGAGCGGGAGTCCCTGCAACCGCTGCCGGCTCAGCCTTTCGGTGCGGTGCTCAGCCTGCAGCGCCGGGTCAGCCGCGATGGCATGGTGAGTATCCAGGGCAATTTTTATAGCGTTCCCGATCGGACTCGGTCGCGGGTGGTGGAAGTCCAAACCCTGGCAGACGAAATCCGCATCTACGACGGTCACGATCTGTTGGCCACGCATCCGGTGCTCACCGGCCGCGGCCAACGCCAGGTATTGCCAAACCACCGTCAGTGGCCGCCGCCGGGGTTGCGCGGCGAGCCTCAAAAGCGATCCCGCGAGGTGACGCTGACGGCGCCTGGTTATGCGGTCAGCCAGCGAGATCTGGCGATCTACGACCAGATCGGCAGCGTCCTCGCGGGAGGAGAGCCGGCATGAACACAACCCTGCTGGATCGTATCCGCGACCACCTGGTCGGCCTGAAAATGTCCTGTGCGCTGGAAGTCCTCGATGCCAGCGTGCGGCGGCTCGAGCAGGGCGAGCTCTCGGCGCTGGAGCTGCTCGATACCCTGCTCTCGGAAGAGCGGACGACCCGCGAGAACCGTCGAATCAAGTCCTCGATGATGACGGCCCGCCTGACCCGAATCAAAACCTTGCAGGGCTTCGACTTCAGCTTCCAGCCCTCGCTAGACAAGGAGCGTATTCTGGCGCTCGCCCAGCTGGACTTTGTTGATCGTGGCGAGGTGGTTCACTTGCTCGGGCCGCCGGGCACCGGTAAAAGCCATTTGGCCATCGCGCTCGGCATCGAAGCCGTCAAGGCAGGCCATAGTGTGTACTTCGCCACCCTGGCCGAGATTATCGACTCGCTGAGCAAGGCGGAACGCGAGGGTAAGCTCGCGCATCGGATCAGCTACATCGCACGCCCGGCCTTGATGATAATCGACGAGGTTGGGTATCTGCCGGTGCAGAAAGGCGGCGCCAATCTGTTCTTCCAACTGATCAATGCACGCTACGAACGCGGCGCCATCATCCTGACGTCAAACCGCAGCTTTGGCGAATGGGGCGAAGTCTTCGGCGACACCGTCGTGGCCGCTGCGCTGCTCGATCGGCTGCTTCACCACGCCATCGTCATCGAGATCGCCGGCAACAGCTACCGACTTCGACAACACGCCAAACTGGTACCGGAAAACCTGAGGCTACCGCCCATTACGCCGCCAGAGCCTGTCAAAAAGCGCCGAGGCCGACCGCCAAAATCACAGGAGGACTGATCATCTTATTTAGCCAAAGGGTGGGGAATTTTACTTCGGCACAACTGGGGAAAATTACTTCGGCATTGACAGTTAATGTCGGTAACCCAGGCGCGATCCGGCTGTTCGACGGTGAACTCGCGCTGCAGCTTGTTCGGGGTGATGATCGACGGTCTGCCGTTAGGGCCAC
>JBFGQE010000318.1:0-3224 GCA_041564355.1 Gammaproteobacteria bacterium
ATATTTAAACGACGATCACATCGTCGAGTGGCCAATCCCAATACCTCTAATTCTCTGTATCAAATGCCAATAACTTTAGTGCTAATCGCCGCCACCGCCGACGTAAGGGAGCCGCCCGGATGGCGCTGATGTACCCAGACACCACTGCCACGCGGGTCATTTTCGCCAGCAGTGCCGAAGAATCTTTTTATGAGGCTTGTCGAAATAGTCTGAGCGACGCCTGGACAGTGTATTACTCACGCACGCTTTCGACGATTGACCGCGACAGCGGCATGAAAGACAACGAAATCGACTTCGTGCTCTATCACCGCGCCTACGGCGTGCTGGTGATCGAAGTGAAAGGCGGGCGAATTCGCCACGATGCCCATAGCGGCCGGTTTTATTCGATCAATCGTTACGACGAATCCTTCGAAATCAAGGATCCTTTCCAGCAGGCACTGGTGTGGAAGAGCCGCTTCATCCGGGTGCTCAGAAATCGCAATATCAAGGTCCCGGTGAGCCATGCCGTGGCTTTCCCGTCGGTCCACGAGAGCGAAATCGAAGAGTCGGCCGCGATCACGCCGGCGATCGTGATCGGGCGTAAAAAGATCGGGTCTTTGGCGAGTACCCTGAAGAATCTCGTAACCCAGGTGCAATCGGCGCGCTATCTCAAGTTCGACGATGTGGCTGCCCTGTTGCACGAAATATTATGGGGCAAGGATTTCACCAGTAAGCTATTCCTCAAGGACTATCTCGCCAGCCATGATCTGCGCGTCAAGGACGTCGAAGTCATTCAGGAAACGCTGGTTCAGCCGATCGCGGCGTCGCCACGCCTGGCCATCGAAGGCGAAGCCGGCACCGGCAAGACCCTGGTGGCGATTCTGCTCGCGCGGCACTTCCGCAGCCAGGGTAAACGCGTACTGGTCCTGTCGTCGAATCGCCTGCTGAACGAATATCTCAAAAGCGAAGCCGGCAGTGACGTCGAGGTAAAAACCTACATCGAGCTCGGCGAGAGCTTCGGCGTGCATTTATTGAATCCGCCTGGGGACTTCGAAGGCAAGCGTGAAGACTGGAGCCAATACGAAGCGCCGGACCGGCTCGTCAACGCGATTGCGTCTTCCGAGCGCCGGTATGACGTCCTGCTGTGCGACGAGGCGCAGGACGTGCAACCGTTCTGGTGGGATGGCATCGAGCAAGTGCTCGCCGACGATGACAGCCGCTTCCTGATTTTTTTCGACCGCAGCCAGGGCGTTTTCGGGGCGGGCGGCAGTGACCAGGGGTTTGTACCCGAGGAAGTCTTGCCGATAGCGCAGCCCTATTTTCCACTGGTCTACAACTACCGGACCACTCGCGAGATCGCCACTTTCTCGAGAAATTTTCGGACCGGGTCGAGGGTCATGCAAAGCCATTGCGGCAGGCTCGGCTACATGCCCGAGATTATCGTGTACGACGATGCGCAGGATTGTCGCGGCAAGCTCGGGCGGCTGTTTCGCAAACTCTTCCGCGAGGAAGAAGTCTCGACCGAAGACGTGACGATATTGTCGGCGCGTAATCCGAAAACCGACGAATCGGTACTGAAACCCAAGGATGTTATCGCGCGTTACAAAATGCGCCAGTTGAGTACCGACCGTCTCCAGTCATCGGTAGCCGGGGTAACCAGGGCGAACAGCGTGGATGTGTCCACAATCAGTGGCTTCAAGGGCCTCGAGACGCCGATCGCGGTATTACTAAACGTCAGCGAGTATCGCCTGCCGATCGATAACCCGATCATGTCGAGCCTGATTTACGTCGCCTGCACTCGCGCCAAGCACATGCTCTACATCATGGTGCAAAAAGACGATCCCAAGCGGGCCGCGTTCGAGGCGGCGTTGAAAGACATCAAGAACACCGGCGGCATGGTGCTCGAAGGGTCCGACGCCAATTTCGAGTTCGCCGGAATCGTCAGTCACTATAATCCGGACCGGTTGGGCTGGCTTACGGTCGACGACCCGGCTTTCGAGAAAAGCACCATCATGTTTTTTCCGCATGACGTCAAGGCGGCCGGTCTCGACGGGCTGAAGACCGGGGATAAGTTGCGCTTCCGTCCTCGCGTCGAAGGTTACTCTTCGATTGCGACCGATTTGAAACTGCTGAAATCAGAACAAGCACCGGAAGAAGCAGGCCCGGGCACCGATGAATCGGCAGGCAGTCCGGATGAAGAAAAAATTCTGGAACTGGTCGAGGTGGACGATTCATTCGGCGAGGACGAGCTATCCAAAAGCGACGATAAGCAGCCACCTGAGACAGCAAAGCCAGCCAAACAACGCGGACACAAGCGAAAATCGGCCCGAAAAAATGCCGGTAGTGTGGCCAGAATAGAGCCGAAAAGCATACCCGCGAATTCACCGGAAGCCGCTTCCTCGGACGAAAACGGCAGATCTACACTCGGTCTCAAAAAGAGCGCGCCCGATAATTGAAGCCAAATCTAAATCAGGTGTCCACCTGATTGGGGGCGGGGCCAGACCCCCGCCGGATTTCCTGGATTTCCCGGCGTCCGCCCTGGTGCGAATGTCTGCATAAATCGAGAGGCTTCCGATTTCGGTACGACGAAGCGTGTCGCCGGATCGATCAGCAAGGGCGCCGCAGGTTAGATGATGGCGTGGCGGATCTTGGCCGAGACCCATTCGCTGACGATGACGGTGGCGAGAATCACGAGCAGGATCAGCGACACCTGGGTCCAGGCCAGGGTCGCGATCGACGCGTCGAGCTGCAACCCGATACCGCCGGCGCCGACCAGGCCGAGCACGGTCGACTCGCGGATATTGATGTCCCAGCGGAACACCGAGATGCCGGCGAAGGCCGGCAGGATTTGCGGCACGATGCCGAACGACAGTTGCTGGCTGCGCGCGGCGCCGGTGGCGACGATCGCCTCGACCTGAGTGTCGTCGATTTCCTCGATCGCCTCGTAGAGCAGCTTGGCACCAACGCCGATCGAGCGCAGGCCGATCGCGATCACGCCGGCGAGCACGCCCGGGCCGATCAGCGTGACCAGCATCAGCGCCCAGATCAGCGAATTGATCGAGCGCGACGAAACGATGATGAACAGCGCCACCGGGCGCACCAAGGTCCTGCTCGGCGTGGTGTTGCGCGCCGCGCAAAAGGCCACCGGCACCGCGATCACGATCGCGATCAGGGTGCCCAGCGTGGCGATGTTGATCGTATCCCACACCGGCGCCCACAGCTCTTCCATGTACGACCATTTCGGC
>JBFGQE010000319.1:0-3219 GCA_041564355.1 Gammaproteobacteria bacterium
GCGTGGTCTACAACGTCGAACGCGTGATGGAAGAATGTCTCGCGATCAAGCCCGATCTCATGTTCCTGTGGGACGAGGCCTGGTTCGCGTTTGCCGGCTTCACCCCGACCTACCGGCAGCGCACCGCGATGTCGACCGCGGCCCGTCTGCGCGCGCGCTACGCGAGCGCGGCTTACGCCGAGGAGTACGAAGCCTACCGCAAGCGGGTGGCCAAGATGAAAGACGCCGAGTTGCTCAAGGAGCGCCTGCTGCCCGATCCGGCGAAGGTGCGCGTGCGCGCCTACGCGACCCAGTCGACGCACAAGTCGCTGACCTCGCTGCGCCAGGGTTCGATGATTCACGTCTACGACCAGGATTTCGGCCTCAGGGTGCAGGAACCCTTCGACGAGGCTTTCATGACCCATACCTCGACCTCGCCCAACTACCAGATACTGGCCTCGCTCGACATGGGCCGGCGCCAGGTCGAGCTCGAGGGATTCGAGATGGTGCAGAAGCAGGTCGAGCTGGCGTTGACCATTCGCGAGCGCGTCGCCTCGCACCCGTTGCTGAGCAAATACTTCCGCTTTCTGAAACCGAGTGAAATGATCCCGGACGAGTACCGGCCGACCGGCATCGGCAGTTATTTCGACCCGGAAAAGGGTTGGGGCAGCACGCGGATGGAAGAAGCCTGGGCTAACGACGATTTCGTCATCGACCTGACTCGGCTGACGCTTTATTTAGGGCTGACCGGTATCGACGGCGATACCTTCAAGAACAAGTACCTGATGGACAAGTACGGCATCCAGATCAACAAGACCTCGCGCAACACGGTGCTGTTCATGACCAATATCGGCACCACGCGCAGCTCGGTCGCATTCCTGCTAGAGGTGCTGGTCAAGATCGCGACCGAGCTGGACCAGGAGCGCGAGGAAGCCAGCCGGGTGGAGCGTCGCCTGATCGACAAGCGGGTCGAGTCGCTGTCGGTGGATTTACCGCCGCTGCCCGATTTCAGCCATTTCCACGCCGCCTTCACGTCGAGCGCCTCGAGCAAGGTCAAGACCGGCGAAGGCGATATTCGGCGGGCTTTCTTCCTGTCCTACGAAGAGGAAAACTGCGAGTACATGACCATCGACGAGGAAACCATCGGCAAGGCGATGAAGTCGGGCCGCGAGCTGGTGTCGGCCAGCTTCGTCACGCCCTATCCGCCGGGTTTCCCGGTGCTGGTGCCGGGGCAGGTAATCAGCGAGCAGATCCTCGCTTTCATGCGCGCCCTCGATGTCAAGGAAATCCACGGTTACGAACCCGCCATCGGGCTGCAGCTGTTCACCGAGGAAGCGCTGGCGAAGCTGCAACAGGGATAACTCGCGCCCGTCTCAGGAGGTCTGACCCCGTTGATCGAGGGTTTCGCGGTTTTCCCGCGGGTTTTTGTCGGGTCTTAGAACTGCAGTACGGGGACCGGCTTGCCGGTATAGATTTCGCTGTAGGCTTCCGTTTCGGGCGGTTTGCCTTCGGGGTCGACGAAGGTGACGTGGTACTCGTTGGCAAAATAGGTTGAAAAGTCATAGTACCAGCTGTTTTCGGGCCAGTAGTACTCGCAGGCGATGCGCCCCGGGTAGAAGGCTGCATCGTAAAGCGTGCCGAAGCCGCGCGCGAAGCGCCGGTGATACAGCGGCGGTTGTAAAAATTCCCGCGTCATCTGGTACGCGCTGTGCTGGCCCGCCTCGGCAATCCGGCTCAGGTACTCGTGGCGCTCGTGGGTCTGCACCTTTTCCTCGTATAGCGGCCAGTGGCTATCGGCCTGGTGGTTGGTCGCAACCCGGCTGCCGATGAACTCGGGCTCCCGTCCCGGCGTAATCGCGACCGTCTCGAACTTACCGGCGCGATCCAGCAACATCAGGTTATAGGCGCCCTGGATCGGAATGCGTCGGACCAGGTCGCAGGCTTCGGCGACGTCGCCGGCGAACTCGAGCAGGTAGCGAATCACCAGGGTCACGCTGAAGCCCCGGCCGAAGTCCTCGCGGCCGCCGAACGACATGGATACCGCGAGCCCGTCGCTGTTGATCCCCTCGAGCAACCCGGACATGCAGTCGAGCATGCCGATGACTTCACGCTGATTGAACTTGCTGCGCATCAACAGGCCGTCGAAAACGAATGGCGAATAATCGTAGCTGCGCACCAGCACCGATTCGTCCGCGTGGTAGGCCACTTGAGAACAGCCGCGAAACAGCGGCGGCGGACAGTACTGGGCGAGAAACCGTGCCGCGTGATCGCCCCCGCCGGAGAGATCGACCATGGCTTCGTAGCTGTCGACGAATTCCGGCATGTGCTGTTTCAGCGCGCGCAGCGATTCGAGGTAGGTCGGACGTTCGGCCTCGCCGAAGCGCAGAAACCAGCGTTTGTAGCCCGGCCACAGCGAGTTGAAGTGCCGTTGCCAGGTCAGGCCGGGGCGGTCCTCGGCAAACGCTCGAAAGGTAAAGTTTATCTTTGCGGAGCGGGGCATCAGAAAGGCGAGAACGGCGGATCGATGAAATTAGGCTGGGGCGGCGTTTCGACCGAATCGTCATCCTCGGCGAGCGCATTGCCGACCGGCTCGAGATCGTTGCGTGTCCACCAGTACCAGAAACCCTGCTCGCGCAACCAGCTTCCGAGGCGGTCGATATTATTCCATTCGCGCCCGGCGCCGCGCGCGTTGAAAACCCGGCACAGCTGGTTGTCGACGTAGACCGCGACCGCCCAGGCCAGCGGATGCTTACCCTGGTCACCGTATCCGCCACCCTGGTGCATGCGTTCGACACGATACACCACGGCAAATTCGCCGAGACGACCACCGTCACGCAGCGGCGCGAGATCAGCCTGGGTGACTGACCCGGTAATACCAAGCTCTACATCTTGACTCATGGTGTTGACAATTTCCAGTTACCGAACTACATTATGGTTCATAGTGTAGCCCAAGGTAAAGACCCGCGGCTGCATTTCAGAGATTTGTAATTTTTTGAATCGATATTTTTCGCTAACCACACTATGGAGCATATTGTGAGTAAAAAAGTTTCCCCCATTCCTCGCGGTTACCGTACCGCAACCCCGTGCCTGACCGTTGTTGACGTCGACAGCGCGATTGCGTTTTACCAGGCCGCGTTCGGCGCCGAGACCCTGAGCCGCCAGTACGGCGCCAATGCCGGCGTTGCACTGCACGCGACCATCAAGATCGGCAACAGCATTATAGCCCTAAACCGCGAAGCA
>JBFGQE010000320.1:0-3215 GCA_041564355.1 Gammaproteobacteria bacterium
AAAACACGTCCCTATACTGCCCGCCTTTTATTGTTAGGCAGTCATCACGGGAGCGCGTATCCATGACAATAGAGTTGCCCGAGGGCTACAAGCCATCCCCGGACGAAGAATACATGTCACCGATGCATCTGGAGTATTTTCGACGCAAACTGCTTGCCTGGCGCGCGGAACTGCTACAGGAATCGGAAAATACAATTTCGCACCTGAAGGAAGAAAACTGGCAGGAACCGGATATCAACGACCGCGCGTCGCTGGAAACCGATGCCGCGCTGGAACTGCGCACCCGCGACCGTTACCGCAAGCTGGTCAACAAGATCGACTCGGCGCTGTCGCGATTGGCCGATGGGACCTACGGTTACTGCGACGATACCGGGGAAGAAATAGGTTTGTTCCGACTCGAGGCCCGGCCGATCGCGACGCTGACCGTCGAAGCCCAGGAAAAACACGAGCGCCTGGAAAAACAGCGCCGCGACGACTGATCCGCGGGCCGGCAACAAATAGGTGAAAAAACGGCCTGTTTCAGGCCGTTTTTGTTTTATCCGCCGAATTCTCCGAACGGTAGGGCACCCTTGCGGTCGGCACCACGCCGGCGGCACCCTCGCAATGCGCATGCTGGTCGTCAAAAAAGATATGCGGGGAAAAAGATTCCAGCACTTTCTGCTTGGAGACTCCTCCAAGAAAAAAGGTTTCATCGATGCGCACGTTCCAGGTACGCAACGTTCGGATGACGCGCTCGTGCGCCGGGCTGTTGCGCGCGGTGACCAGCGCGGTGCGAATTGGCGGATTCGCGAGGCCCGACTTGCTGTTCAGGTCAAACTGCAGAAACGACAGCGTTTTCAATAACTTTGCAAAAGGCCCTTCCGGCAGCGGTTGTTGCGCATTCAGTTTTTCGTGCTCGATAAACGCCTCGAGGCCATCGCGCTGGTAAATCAGTTCCGATTCCTCAGAAAACAGCACGGCGTCTCCGTCGAAGGCAATCCGAATCTGCTGCAGCGGATCCACCCGGTTGCGGCGCGGACCGTCGTAAATCAGGCCGGCCGCGACGTTGGATTCAACCGCGGCCTGCACGTCTTCCTCGGTAGCCGACAGAAACAGGTCGACCTCGAACGCATTCAGGTACTTCGCCACCGGTTCGCCTCCGGTAAACGCGGCGCGCGTGATATCGAGCTGGTAATGATCGATCGAATTGGAGATGCGCAGGCTGGTATCGGCCGAGTTGCGCGAGATGATGACCACCTCGGTGCGCCTGACGCCGGGTTCGATATCGTTGATGCGCAGTATGGCATCGATCAGCGCGAATCCGGTGCCGGGCTCTAACACGTCGTTCTCGTGTTCGAGCTGGTAGCGGCAATAAGCTTCGAGGCCTTCCTGTTCGAAGATTTCGTTTTCACGGTTCAAATCGAACAGGGCCCGGGACGACACGCCGATGACCAGGTAATTGCTGAGATCGTAAGGCATTACACCGACTTTAGCAGAATCTTGGAGCCACGGTCGGGGTTAAAGCTGGCCTGGCGGGATGCGGGCAGCTCGAATTGACTGGTCTCGGTGAAACCCTGCTCCAGAAACCAGTGAGAGGTTCTCGTTGTCAGGGTGTAAAGCTGCCGGATCCGGGCGTCCCTGGCTCGACGCTCGGCGACCTGCAATAACTGGCTGCCCAGGCCGGCCCGCTGGTAGCCCGGATGTACCGCGAGGCAGGCTATCTCGGCCAGCTCTCGCGCCGCGTGCGGCACGCAGGCAATACAGGCGATGATCATGCCGTCTTTCTCGACGACCTCGAAATGCGGGATTTCGAGTTCCATTTGTTCACGCGAGCGGGCGATCAACACGCCGCTGGCCTCGAGCGGCTCGATCAGGCTCAGAATCCCGCCGATGTCGTCGATATCGGCAGCACGGCTTCCCTCGTAGAACAGGTTGGTAATCATGCTGCCATAGCCGTCCCGGGTAAACAGTTCGAGCAGCAGGCCGCCGTCCGTGCGCGGATCGATCAGATGAACACGTTTTACCTGCGCCTGAATCGCGTCGATCGCCTGTCTTAGCAGGCCTTTCGTTTCGCCCGCGATCGCGCTGTCGGCGAGCAGCGCCTCGCAGTCGCTGGTAGAAAGCGTGCTCTCGAGCGCGGCGTCGCCGTCGATGTCCTGCTGGATGAAGATGAGCTTGTCGGCTTGCAGCGCTCTGGCAACTTCTCCGGCGAGCTCTTCGGCGGGCAGGTTGAACACCTCACCGGTACGCGAATAGCCAAGATTCGAGAGCAGGATCACGTGATTCATCGTCAGCAAGGCCTTGAGCGCCTCATGCCTGATCGCGCGCACCTTGCCCGAGTGCTGCATGTCGACGCCGTCGATAACGCCGAGCGGCATACCGATGACGAAATTACCGCCGAGCAGCGAAATCTCCGAGCCCGACATGGGAGTGTTCGGCAATCCCATCGACAGATGTGATTCGAGGCAGGTCTTGACCTCGTTGATAGCCTGTACCACGACGGGCAGCGCGTCGTCATCGGTGATCCGGATATTGTTGTGAAAGCGCGGTTCGAGGTTGTTCCTGGCCAACTGTTCATCGATTTTTTTACGGCTGCCGTGCAGGATCACGAGCTTGATGCCGAGATGGTTCAGCAGCGCGATGTCATGCACCAGGCCGATGAATCGGTCGGAATAAATGACATCATCAGAGATCAGTATGACGAAGGTTTTTTTACGATGCGCCTTGATGTACGGCGCCGCGTCTCTGAACCATTGCACGTATTCCTGCGTGTTGCCCATATCTTCCGATATCCGCTAAACTCGAGATCGCGCTAGTTTAAAGTAGTTGATAACCAGAGAACAAAAGGAATTAGCGATCAATACCGAAACGCAGCCTGTCAGCAGTCATCATTTGCAGCAACAGGAACTGGTTGCCTTTCTTTACAGCCGGTTCAGTCTCGGCACGCTGATCACGCTGTTCGTGGCCGCGGTGGCATCTTTTCTGGTGTACGTCGAGTTGTCCCTCCAGGGTAGGGATCATTGGGTGGTGCTCTGGTTCGTCACGCTGTGCATTGTATCGCTGGCGCGCTGGCAACTGCTGCGGCGCTTCCAGGGGATACGTAACAAGGCTTATTTCCCTTATCAAAAGTGGCATAACCGGTTCTTCGTCGGGGTCGTTGCGGCCGGCGCAATGCTCGGTTGCGGCGCGGCGATGGCGATGCCGCTAATCACGACGAACGTGCAGATCATTCTGCA
>JBFGQE010000321.1:0-3192 GCA_041564355.1 Gammaproteobacteria bacterium
GCGTCGATCGCGGCGATCGCGGTATCGGCGTCCTGCTTCGAGAAAACCAGCGGTGGCCGCAGCTTGAGTATCTGGCCGTAACGTCCGGAGTGGCCGGTGATGACCCCTTGTTCGACGATCAGGCTGCACAGGCGGCGCATCTCTTCGCGCGACAGGGGTTCCCGGGTCGCGGGATCGCGCACCATGTCGAGACCCCAGAAAAGCCCGCAACCCTGCAGATCGCCGACCAGCGCATGCCGCGCGGCCAGCTCGCGCAGGCCGGACTCGAAATAACCGCCGGTAGTCTGCACGTTTTGCAGCAGGTTCTCGTTTTCGATCACGTCGATCACCGCCTTGCCCACCTCGGCTGCGACCGGATTGCCGCCAAAGGTATTGAAATAATGCGCGTTCACCGCGTAAGCCTCCGCGATCGCTCGCGTGGTCGCCAGCAGCGCCAGCGGGTGCCCGGCGCCCATCGGCTTGCCGCAGGTCAGTATATCGGGCTGCATTGCGTAGTTGTCGCAGCCCCACCAGTTCGATCCGGTTCGGCAATAGCCCGCCTGCACCTCGTCGGCGATGACGAGTCCGCCGCGCCGGCGAACCGCCTGTGCCAGCCGGTCGACGTAGCCGTCCGGCGCCACCAGGGGCCCGTTCGAATCCCACACCATGTCGATCAGCACCGCCGCCGGTCGAATGCCGCGTTCTTCCAGGCGATCCAGCTCGGCTTCGGCCAGCGCGGCGTACTGCTTGCCCGCGTCCGCCGCGTCGTAGCCGAAAGGTCCGCGATAGCGGTTCGGAGGCTCGATCACGCCGAGCCAGTCGGGTCGTCGTTGCGCCGCGTAACTGTCGGTGGACAGGTATCGCGTCAGCTCGGTGGTGCCATGGTAGGACGCCTCGCAAACGATGACGCCTTCCTCGCCGGTGACCCGGCGCGCGATCTGCACCGCGAGGTCGTTGGCCTCGCTGCCGGTGCAGGCGAAGATGCAGGTATCGAGGTCGCCGGGCAGTTTTTCGACCAGCCTTTCGCCGAGCTCGACCACGCTCTGGTGCAGGTAACGCGTGTGCGTGTTCAGGGTCCCGGCCTGGCGACACAGCGCGTCGACGACCTGGGGGTGACAGTGGCCGACCGAAGCCACGTTGTTGTAGCAATCGAGATACTCACGCCCGTCGACGTCCCACAGCGAAGTTCCGGCGCCGCGCACGAGGTGCAACGGTTCATCGTAAAAGTTCTGGTAGGTCGGTCCGAGGGTGCGGGCCCGCCGCGTCGCGAGATCGGGGTCAGTCATGGATCGCGTTCAAGCGGGTGGCTGCCAATCCACCCGGATCTGGGTGTCTCCACCGAGCACCGGCTTGTCGAGGTGTATCTGCATGCCCTCGGCGGCGCAGACGCTTTGCGCCGGCGCGCGATGCGATTTCAGGTATTTTTCGTTTTCGATCTGGATTTCATCCAGGTCCGCGTCGCTGCGGTCCGGGTCGTGATGAAACATGGCCAGCATGCCGACTTCGGCATCGGTGGCGAGCTGGCGCACCTGCGAAATCAGCGAATGTCCCCAGCCATGCTTGTGCGGCATGTCGTCCGCGGTGTACTGGGCGTCGTGGATCAACAGGTCGACACCGAACAGGTAGTTGACCCAATCGCCGTACTGGGTATTTGCCGGGTAGGGCGGGTCGAGCTCGTTATCGGTGACGTAGGCGCAACTGACCCCGTTCTCCTCGATACGGAAGGCGACGCCGCCGCCCGGATGATTCAGCGGGCGCTTGATCACCTTGATGCCCTCGCGTTCGTAGAGCTCGCTTTCGATGCCCTTGAACTTGCAGATATTGTTCGACGGCAGGTCCTCGGCCTTGACCGGAAACGAAACGCCATCCATTTGCTCGAACAGCGAGCACAGCAGCTTGCGGCCTTTTTCGACGCTGATGTAAACGTTGATGTCGCGATTCGGCTGGTAGATCGGGCTAAAGAACGGGTAGCCCTGGATATGGTCCCAGTGACCGTGCGATAGCATGATATTCGCCGGGTTGGTTTTTTTCGCCAGCACCCGCCCGAGCTGGCGGATTCCGGTGCCGGCGTCCAAAATCAGGTCGTTACCGTTTTCGAGCTCGATGTGCACGCAGGACGTATTGCCGCCGTATTTCGCGGTCTGCGGTCCGGGGACCGCGGTGGAGCCTCGTACGCCGTAAAACGTGATAATCAAATTCCGGCCTCTCAGACGGATGAGTTGGCATCAGCAGCTTCCGGGACCGGTTTCACTCCCGGCGGGTTATCCGGTGTTACCATCATCAGGCCCAGCATCATGACGATGACGGATGCCCAGATCCAGACGCTGTGTTGCTCGGAAAAAATAATGATACCCCAGATTACGCCCGATATCGTGATTATATAGGCGCACTGGCTCGCGAAAACGGGCCCGGCGGTCTTGATCGTGTAAAAGAACATCGCGTAGGCCAGGCCGCTGGTCAGGGTGATGCCGATAATCGCGAGTCCCGAATCGGAAAGCAGCCAGCTTGCGGGTTCGGCAACACCGAGCGTTATCGCGAGCGGAAACTGGAAACCCACCGCAACCAGGTTCGAGCCGAACATCAGTTCGCGGATGTCGATTCGGGGATCGATACCGCGGCTGATATAGACGTTTTCGACCGCGTAGAGCAGCGCGCTGGCGATGACAAGCAGTATCCACAGGTTAGCGTGAATGCTCTCGAGGCCGTGATCGGGCAATACCAGCAGCAGGATCGCGACCATGCCGAGGACGATGCCGAAAAGCCGCTTCATCTCAGCCTGCTCGAAGCGCAGCGTCAGCATCAAGCCATAGGTGAACAGCGGCACGGTCGAGACCGTGATCGACAAGATACCGGCGGACAAATGCGGCGCCGCGTAGTAGTAGAACAGCGTCGGCAAGGTAATGCCGAAAACGGCCAGAACCAGGTAGTGACGCAGGTGCCGATAATTGAACAGCCTGACCCTGGACCACAGGCAGACGCCGAGAAACATCAGCGCGGTGAGCAGGATCTGCCAGGCCAGCAGGCCCAGCGGGTGAACGCCTTCCGAGGTGGCGATCAGCACCAGGGAGAAGGTCGAGCCCCACAGCAGGCCCGCGCCCACGATTAAGAAATACGGAAAAAAGCGGTGCGAAGTCATCGCGGCGGGCAGGATCCTGTGAGCTCGGGAGCGATCGATTATAAAGTCCGCGTCCCTCGAAGACAGTTTTTTTTACC
>JBFGQE010000322.1:0-3174 GCA_041564355.1 Gammaproteobacteria bacterium
CTCGACGCCGGCCTGTCGATGCACGCCAGCGCCACCGCGATGGAAGTCTTCGAGGCCGGCGACCACGCCACCGGCGTCGACGTGCTCGTGCCGCTGTATCAAAAGATGAAGGCCGACCCGTACCCGGTCGACCTCGACGCGCTCTGGCGCCAGCTCGGCATAGCCATCGAGGGGAATCGCGTCACCTACGACGACGAAGCGCCGATGGCCCACATCCGCAAAAAACTCCTCCGCACCTGATCTATTTCAGGGACACTATACTAATTACCTTAACTCACTTCATGCTCGAGAAAGTCGCGACCCGCAAGCTTCAGCTGGCTGATCCTCGATAGTAATTAGATAATCCTCGCCTACGCCAGGTGGTTCTAATTAAGGTAATTAGTATTGTGTCCCCTTAATTGATGAAGTCGAGGAGGCGGCGCCAGGCTTCGAGTTTCTGGTTGAAGTTCATGCCGGCATTGGCGGGACTGGTCGACGGCATGCGGATCAGCTCGAAGCCTGGCGGGTCCGGCAACCGCGGCAACGCGAGCTTGCGGAAGTATTTTTCCGACGTCGCGCCGTTGCAGAAGATCGCGCGGATATCGGGATACTCACGCAGTAACCATGGAAAGTCGTTGGCCACGGCGCTGGCGTCGTCGATCGCGGCGTCGAGGCTGCCCGGGCGGTGGCAGGCTCGCAGCGAATCCCAAAGAATAATCGGCAACGCCTCCATCTGGCGGATGCGCGAATCGTAGGCGGCGGCCGGGTCGATACCGAACAGCTCGCCCATGATCGGCCAGAACGCGTTGCGCGAATGCGCATAATACTGCACCGCCTCTAGTGACGCGACGCCAGGCATGCTGCCGAGAATGACGATACGCGGATTGGTGCCAATAACCGGCGCGAACGATCGAACTCGAGTCAAGAGATTAGTGCCGCAAACTGCAACCGATCATTGTGGCCGTTCGACCGGGTACCCGGCCGCTTTCCAGGCATCGAGTCCTCCCGGGAAATAGTGAACATCTGTAAAACCCCTCGACACCGCGATCGCGGCCGCCATCGCCGAGTCCCTACCGGGCTGATTGCCAGCCGATCCGGAATCGTAGATGACAATTGCTTCGTTCCAATCGACTAACTTGGCCAGTGCGTTTTCGTTGAACCGGTGACCCTCTTTCCCCTTCGCCAGTTCGAGAAAAATCGCGCCTGGAATGCGTTCTTGAAACCAAAGGGCCTTGATATCGACAAATACAACTCCGTTATTGTGCAAGATCCTGGCCTCGGCAGTATCGATCGTTTTTGCTCCCGTGACATTTACCGGTTCGTCGCCCTTCGTTTCTTCGATCAATTGGTACCACTCGCCGCCCGCCGGCGTGCCGATCCCACGCAAGCCTTCCTTTAGCTCGCCGAGGTCGCCGCGCCAACGGAAAAACGGGTGTGTAATCGCGAGCAACGTCACGGGGCCCCAGCCCTGCCTGGCCCTTAGCGCATTGGCATCTTCGAGGGCTTCTCTGCCTTCCTCGACCTTACCCAGCCTGCCGTAACTGGCCGCCAGATATAACAAAATCCAGTCGTCTTCCTCGTTACTTGCTATCGCGCGCTGCAAAGACTCGATGGCGCTATCGTATTGCCCGAGATGATACTGAATCTGCCCGAGCCTGAAAAAATAATCCGGCGGCGAATGCGGATCGAGGCGCAATGCGGCGCGCATCGACTGCTCCGCCTCGGCCGATTGGCCATCTTTGAGCAATGCGTAAGCCATGGCCAAATGACCCGACGGGTCATTCGGGTTGAGCCCAATTGCCTTCGCGGCTTCGCGTAATGCCCGCGTCGCACTCCTGTCGAAGAAGGAATACCATTCTGACGCGACTTGGTGCGTTAGGGCGACGGGCTGCTTTTTCGACTCGCTCAGGGCCAGGCGCGCGCGCTCGTGTGCTTCTCGTCCGCGGATTCCAAGACTCTCCTGCCACCAGCGTTTTCGGTAGATATTCGAATACGCCGCGGCCAGCGCGGCGCGTGCGAGGGCGAAATCGGGATCGACAGATAGCGCCTGTAGGTGATAGTCGACGGCGCTGCCGAGATCGGACGGGCTCCCGGCACGGTAGTATCCCCATCCCTTTAGATACAGGTCATAGGCTGCCACATCTACGGCGTCGGATGGATCGGGCTCAGCGACGTTTTCTACATCGAGACTGACCGCAAGCTCATTGACGATGGCTCGCGTAATCTTGTCCTGCAGCGCGAATACATCCTCGAGGCCGCCGTCGTAGCGCTCGGCCCAGACGTGGCCGCCGCTCAGCGCGTCGATGAGCTGCGCGTTGATGCGCACCTCGTCGCCGACGCGGCGCACGCTGCCCTCGAGCACGTAGCGCACGCCGAGTTCCTCGGCAACCCGGCCGATCTTGACCGCCCCGCCCTTGTAGGTGAAAACCGAATTGCGCGCGACGACGAACAACCCCGACAGCTTGGACAGGTCGGTGATCAGATCCTCGGTCATGCCGTCGACGAAGTATTCCTGCTCGGGGTCGGCGCTGATGTTGACGAACGGCAGTACCGCGATCGACGGCTTGTCCGGCAGCGTAAACGCCATCCGCTCGGGCTTGGCAGCCTCGACATCGGGGGAAAAGGGCTGTAGCCAGAGCAACGCGACGAGGCCGAGCAAAACCAGCGGCACGACGATTCCGTAGGCCAGTCTCATTCCCGACGGCGACCCTTCGAACCTGACCCCGTCGTGCGTACCCGCGCCAACAACCTCGGGCGCTGGGGTCGAATCGCCGGACCCGCCGACAGGGTCGTCTTCCGGGACAATCGCTTCCACCGGGGCGATCAGGCGATAACCCGACTTCGGGATGGTTTCGATGATCCGCGGATGCTGGGCATCGTCGCCGAAGGCCTTGCGCAGCTTGATGATCGCGTTGCTGATCGCGTCGTAGCCGACCACGGTACCCGTCCAGACGGCTTCCTCGAGCTCCTGTCGGCCGATGACCTGGCCCGGGCGCGACGCGAGGTACTCGAGCACCGCCATGACCTTGGGCTCGAGTTTGACGGACCGTTCGCCGTTGTCGATCCGCAGCGTCGCCGGGTCGACCGACCACCCCGCGATCACCCGGACCGCGTCGTTTACACCCTCGATTGCAGGAATTGGCTGCTCCATGATGATCGAGTTCTCCGCCGGCCGACACAGTATATACCCGCGGC
>JBFGQE010000323.1:0-3169 GCA_041564355.1 Gammaproteobacteria bacterium
GTAATTGTGATAAGACGGAATAACGATGATGAATTCGATCACCACGATCGCCGCAATCACAACTAGAACCAGCTTGCGCGCGAGACGAAAGCTAAGCATTTGCCTCAAGGCTTCGGCCCGGTTCAGAGGCTGGCGCCGGTTCTCGTTACTCTTCTCCATTTGAATGCTATCGGCAAATTCCCCGGTTGCCTTAGCCTGAAATGGCTGGATTACTCCGGGTTACAGAGATGCCACGCGGTCTGGCGCAGCTTTATAAAATAGTCTCGGGACATCGACGCCGGGGACTCCGAGCAGATATACTGCGGCTTTTTCACGGGAAGTGGCAGTGAGCATCAAATCGGATCGATGGATTCGCCGGATGGCTGAATCCGAGGGCATGATCGAACCTTTCGAAGCCGGGCAGGTTCGGGAGTCGGAAAACGGGCGCATCATTTCGTACGGCACCTCCAGCTACGGCTACGACGTGCGCTGCGCTGACGAGTTCAAGATATTTACCAACATCAACTCTGCCATAGTCGACCCCAAGAACTTCGACGACGAGAGCTTCGTCGACATCCGCTCCGACGTCTGCATCATCCCGCCGAACTCGTTCGCGCTTGCGCGCACGGTCGAGTATTTCCGCATCCCGCGCAGCGTGTTGACGATCTGCCTGGGTAAATCCACCTACGCCCGCTGCGGCATTATCGTTAACGTCACACCGCTCGAACCCGAGTGGGAAGGGCACGTCACGCTCGAGTTTTCCAACACGACGCCGCTGCCGGCGAAGATTTACGCCAACGAGGGTGTCGCGCAAATGCTGTTCTACGAGTCGGACGAGGTGTGCGAGATTTCCTACAAGGACCGGGGCGGCAAGTACCAGGGTCAGCGCGGGGTAACCCTGCCCAAGGCCTAGCGCAGGTTGATCACGGGCCAGTCGCGCTCGCCGGCAATCTTGCCAAGCTGCTCGTCCGGGTGCACCACGACCGGGTTGTCGACCAACTCCAGCAGCGAGAGATCGTTGATCGAATCGCTGTAAAAGTAGCTGCCTTCGAGCTCGTGATCACTCGTTTCCAGCCATTCTCGCAATGCCGCTACCTTGCCCTCTCGATAGGTGACGATGCCGACGTAACGTCCAGTGTAGCGCCCGTCGACGATTTCCGGCTCGGTAGAGAGCAGGTTCGCAACGTCGAGCATACGTGCGATCGGTTCGGTAATGAAGCGGTGCGTCGCGCTGATGATCATCAAATCATGCCCCTGCGCGCGGTGTTGGGCTAGCAGGGGCGCCGCTCCCGGGGCGACCAGCGGGCGAATCCAGGTTTCGACGTAATCCTCGCGCCAGCGGTGCAGTTGTTCGATCGGGTAGCGGGTCAGCGGTTCCAGCGCGAACGCGAGATAAGTATCGTTGTCGAGCTCGCCACGCTGGTAATCGGCGTAGAACTGCCGGTTTCGCTCGCGGAACGCGGCCTCGTCGACGATGCCGTTTTCGACCATGTATTCTCCCCAGAGATAGTCGCTGTCCCCATCGAGCAGGGTATGGTCGAGATCGAATAATGCGAGTGTCATGGCGGTTCGGGGTCTTCGCTTGCTGGGGTTTGAAAATCTGTGTCAGAATGGGCGGCCAGATTCTATCCGATTATTGGCAACGGACGAAATGATTGACGCAGACGGTTATCGCGCAAATGTCGGCATTATCCTGTGCAATGCGGACGGGCAGGTCATGTGGGCGCGCCGGATCGGCCAGGATGCGTGGCAGTTTCCGCAGGGCGGAATCGGCGTCGACGAGAACCCGTTGGACGCGATGTACCGTGAACTCTGGGAAGAAACGGGCCTGCGGCCGGAAAATGTCTCGCTGCTCGGATCGACCGACAGCTGGTTGCGTTACAAGTTGCCGAAACGATTGATGCGGCGGAATTCCGAGCCGCGTTGCATCGGGCAAAAACAGATGTGGTACCTGCTGCATCTCGACGCCGATGAGGACAGCTTCGACCTGAGCGTTTCGCAAAAACCCGAATTCGATCACTGGAAATGGGTCGACTACTGGTATCCTGCCGAGAACGTGGTTTTCTTCAAACGCCGCGTTTACCAGTGCGCGCTGGCGCAGCTGGAAACCAGATTGCCGGGAAACGGCACATTTACCAACTAGCAATTCACCGATCCGGGGGGACTGGATGGCATCGATGATTCACAGGCTGCAGCGTATCGTGCAGGAGGTCAACCGGGCTCCTGACATCGACCGTGCGCTGAACCTGATCACCGAGAGCCTGACGCGCGACCTGGACGCGGACGCCTGTACCATTTTTCTCGCCAGCGAGGAAGATCCCGGAATTCAGGTTTTAAAGGCCTGCAGCGGGCTCAACCCGGACATCATCGGCAAGGTCGAACGTCGGCTTGGGCAGGGACTAATCGGCACGATCGCCGCGCGCGCCGAGGCGATCAACCTGGTCGATGCGCCCTCGCACAAGGATTTCATGCTGGTGCCGGATTCGGGCGAAGCCGACTATCCGGTCTATCTCGGCGTGCCGATCATCGCCCATCGCGACGTGCTTGGCGTGATCGCGGTGCAGCGCGCCGAGAATGCCTTCAACGAGGACGAGGAAGCCTACCTGACCACGCTGGCCGCGCAGCTGGCGACTTCGATCGAACGCGCCGAGAGCCAGGGTCGCTTCAGTGCGCTGTCGGCAACGCACATGGTCAAGGGCGTCCCGGGCGCGCCGGGAATGGCGATCGGCGTCGCGATGGTGCTGAATCGCGGCGTCAACCTCGAGTCGGTGCCGGACAAGAAAACCGATGACGTCGATAGCGAACTGGTGACCTTTAACGAGGCCGTGAGCAAGGTATGTGACGAACTCAACCAGCAGGCCGAAAAAATGCGCGCCTCCCTGCCGGAGGAAGAATGCGCGCTGTTTATCGCCTACGCGCAGATGCTGAGCGGCGGTTCGTTGATCGAGGATACCGAAAAACGCATTCGCGAGGGCAACTGGGCACCGTCGAGCTGGCGCGACACGGTGGAAGAGCATGCCTACGTGTTCGAGCAGATGGAGGACAGTTATCTCGCCGAGCGCGCCAACGATATCCGCGACCTCGGTCTGCGCGTACTGCGCAAACTGATGCTGGAGCAAAGCCAGTACCTCGACTTCCCCGATCGCACCATCCTGGTAGGCGACGAAGTGACCGCGACCGACCTTGCCGA
>JBFGQE010000324.1:0-3168 GCA_041564355.1 Gammaproteobacteria bacterium
GGGATCGGCGATTTCAAGAAGATACTCGACGAGGTCGCCACCAACGCGCCGTTGCGGCGTAACGTCACGATCGACGATGTCGGCAATGTCGGCGCTTTTCTTTGCTCGGACCTCGCCGCCGGCATTACCGGCGAAAATATTTTCGTCGACTCGGGATACAACATCGTCAGCATGGGCGTACTTGAATAGGATACCCGGATTAATAATCCAGTTCGTCGGGCGGCGTCAGCACGACATCGGCCCGGCTCGTCAGTAACTTCATAATAGCCTGGAACTCCGCCTCGGCCGCCGACGCGGTAAGCTGATCCAGCGCTTCCGGATCTGCTTCGGCATCGTTAGACACGACCGCCGACAGCTCGATAATAATGTAATCGCCGTTAGCCAGCGACAGGCCCGCATGGACCGGCCCCGATTCCGGTTTTGGCATCGCAAACGCCTTGTTCAGCACGGACGGATCGATCTCGCTTTGGTCACGCTTGACGAATCCCCTGTCTTCGATCGAGGATGGCCATTCTGCGGCCAGCGCGTCGAGCGACCCGGTGCCGGCATTCAGCGCTTCGAGCGCGCTGATTCCAGCCTGTTGATTGCGCTGCCGAATCTGGTTACCGATCAACTCGGCACGGATCTGATCGCGCACTTCTTCCAGTGGGCGCTGCGCGGGCGGCCTGACCTGATTGACGCGCAGGAATACGACCCGTCCCCCGTCGAGTTCGATCGCGTCGCTGTTGAGCTCTTGCTGAAGCACTTCTTCCGAAAACGCGCTGGACCTGATTTTCTGTTCCGCGGCAATGCCGGTACCGCTGAATCGATCGAACCAGTCGCTGGTCCTGACCTCGAGACCGAGCTGTTCGGATGCCGGCAGCAGCGATTCGGGTTGCTCGTAAACGAGATTGGCGAGATTTTCGACGAGATCGAATATCTCGCTCTCGGCCTGCTCGCTCCTGATTTCATCTTCGAGCTGTTCACGCACCGATTCGAAGCTTTTGACCTCGCCGCCCCTGACCTTGTGCAGTTTAATCAGGTGCCAGCCAAAAGCGGTTCGGACCGGCTCGCTAAGCTGACCGACCTCCAGCGCGTTGAGCGCATCCTCGAACGCCTCGACCATAACGCCAGGTTCGATCTCGCCGAGGTCACCGCCATCCTCCGCAGAACCGGGATCCTCGGAAAACTCACGCGCCAGGTCGGCAAAACTCTCGCCCGCGACGATACGCTGCCTGAGCTCTTCGATCCGAGCCCGCACCGCTTCGTCGTTATCTTCGTCGGCCTGCAGCAGGATGTGACTGGCGCTGCGGATTTCGGGACTCGAGTAGGTTTCGATATTATCCTCGTAGCGCGCGCGCAGCGAATCGGCGTCGACGCCGACGGCCTGCTTGACGTCCTCGAGGCTGACCTCGATATAGTCGATCCTGACCTGTTCAGGCGTGCGGAAGCGTTCGCCGTTGGCCAGGTAATACTGCTCGATTTCATCATCGTTGATCTGTATCGAGGACGGGTCGGTGCTGTGCACGAGCGTCCTGATCTTGCGGCTTTGATTGCGCAGACTGACGTAGCGCTTGCGCTCCAGAGGAAGCATAAAAGCGCTGCTTGTGACCCCCTCTGCAAATTGCTGTACCGCCCGACTGATGCGCAGGCGTTCCTCGAAGCCGACCGGCGATTGTCCCAGCGAGCGCAATTGCGCCTGGTACATTCCACTGTCGAAATTGCCATCGGTCTGGAAAGCCGGCATTTCACGAATCATCCTGCTCAACGCCTCATCGCCGACGCGGTAGCCCGATTTCTCCACGTACTGCCGCAGCGCGGTCTCTTCGATCAGCTGTTCGAGCACCTGCTGGCGCAGCATGCTCTCGTCGCCGAGAGATTCCGGTATCCGGCCGCCGAACAGTTGCGCCAGGCGCTGACGATAATTGGCGTAGGCCTGGTCAAGCTCCTGCAGCGTGACTTCTTCACCGTTCACCACCGCCGCCGGCGGCACTTCGCCACCGCCGAGGTAGGAGTTGATGCCCCATAAAGCGAACGGAATACTGATCAGGAATATGATGCCGTAAGCAATCCAGCCGGTTACCTTATCTCGAATTGCCTGCAGCATCTATCTTGGTGTAGTGGTTGAACTATCGCCGACGAGGAGCGCTCATGGCGAGCGCCCGCTAGTGATGGCGGAGTGGACGGGACTCGAACCCGCGACCCCCGGCGTGACAGGCCGGTATTCTAACCAACTGAACTACCACTCCTGGTTATTGGTGGGTGCTGACGGGATCGAACCGCCGACCCTCGCCTTGTAAGGGCGATGCTCTCCCAGCTGAGCTAAGCACCCGCTATACCCAAAAAAAGTGCGCTAGTTTACTGCGTCCTTGAGCGCTTTGCCAGCCTTAAATGCGGGCACTTTGGAAGCCTTGATCTGAATGGTTTCGCCCGTGCGAGGATTGCGTCCGGCGCGAGCTTCGCGATGACGAACAAGGAAGGTACCAAACCCAACAACTGTTACCTGGTCACCTGATTTTAAAGCCTCGGTTACTGCTCCAATTACCCCATCAACCGCGCGAGAAGCGTCTGCTTTGTTCAGGTCAGCGGCGTTTGCAACAGCATCAATCAATTCGGATTTATTCATTAGATTTTTCCATTTGGTTAAGTTGATATATTTATAGCCCGTAGGGCGGACAGGCAACCTGCCGTCTAATTGCGCGCAATGGCAGCAGGCGAGCAGTCATTTTAGCTCTAGATTTCCCCCGTCCAGAGCGTCGAATTAAACCAACAGCACGCTTGAGGGTCAACCTAAAAAGACTAAAAAAATTAAATAAGTCGCATTATTTACGCAAACGATCAGTGTGCCCTAACCCGCGACGACTTTTTTTCTTTCTCCTTTGCCTTGCTTGCGGCGGCGGCGGCCTCGGACCCTTTCGGCAACGGCGCCGGCTGGTGAGCCAGCGCAACCTCGAGCACCTGATCAATCCAGCGCACCGGGATAATCGCGAGTTTCGCCTTGATGTTATCGGGTATCTCGGCGAGATCTTTTTCGTTTTCTTCGGGTATCAGGACCTTGGTGATACCACCGCGGTGCGCGGCGAGCAGTTTTTCCTTCAATCCGCCGATCGGCAGCACTTCTCCGCGCAGCGTGATTTCGCCGGTCATCGCGACTTCAGCCTTCACCGGAATCTCGGTCAGCGCCGATAC
>JBFGQE010000325.1:0-3167 GCA_041564355.1 Gammaproteobacteria bacterium
ACTGTGCACTATGCTAATGGGGCGAGCTGCTCCGTAAACTGCCCGGTCCGGCCGAAAAACCTTTTCTATGCGCTCCCGTACCCTCGAGCAATGGCTTGACTGGCAGACGCGATTGCACGACAGTGCGATCGAGCTCGGCCTGGAACGTGTACGCCGGGTGTGGACGAATCTCGGCGCCGCCGGCCTGCCTGCGAGGGTGGTTACCGTGGCCGGGACCAACGGTAAGGGATCCAGCGTTGCCGCCTACGAAAACTGGCTCTCGAAAGCCGGGTTCCGTGTTGCCAGTTATACGTCACCGCACCTTTTACAATACAACGAGCGAATCAGGCGTGACCTGCAACCGGTCTCCGATGACGAGCTATGCGCTGCATTTGCCGCAGTCGAAGAGGCGCGCGACGGAACCGCATTGACCTATTTCGAATTTGGAACGCTCGCCGCACTGCAGCTAATGCGCGACTGGCGGCCCGATTTCGCGATTCTTGAAGTTGGCCTCGGAGGTCGTCTCGATGCGGTTAATATTATCGATGCCGAACTGGCTCACTTGACCCCCATCGGTATGGATCATCAGGCCTGGCTGGGTGACGACCGCGAGCAGATCGGCTTCGAGAAGGCGGGCATTCTGCGCGAGCATGGTGCCGCGGTGATCAACGATCCCGATCCGCCGCGCTCGGTGTTGCGCGAGGTCGAACGCTTGCATTGCAAGGCGATGATACTGGGGCGTGATTACTGCTTCGAGCGCGTCGACGGGGACCAACTGCTGTGGCGCGGGCAGGGCCTCGAGCTGAAGCTAGACCGCGTCTTGCCGGGTCGTTACCAGGACCTTAACCTGGCCGGCGTCGTGGCCGGGCTCGCTAGTTTGCTGCGACTCGACGATTATCGCCCCGGGCAAATTAATGACTGCTTTGGCGGCACCCGAATCGCCGGGCGTTTCGAGGAAATCGGCTCGCCCGGATGTCGCATTATCGTCGATGTCGGGCATAACCCGGCCGCGGCGACCGCGTTGGCGCAAAATATTGCCGATCTGCGCCCGGTCGAGGGGCTCATCGTGGCCCTGCTCGGCATGCTCGAAGACAAGCAGGCGGAAGAGTTTGTCGACGCGTTACGCGGCGAAATCGATGCGTGGTGGCTGTTGACCCTCGACGGTGACCGAGGCCAGGACGCGACCCGTTTGGGCGAACGTATCGGAGGCCTGGTCGAGGTAGAGCGGACCTTTGCCGACGCCGGCCAGGCGCTCGCGCATGCGCTGTCAAATCTGACTAATCAGGATATAATGCTGGTCACCGGTTCATTCGTAACGGTTGAGTTACTACAGCGCGCATTATCCGACTCGGGCGAACGGAATAGTTATGGAGCAAAGCATTAAAAATCGTCTGGTCGGGGTCATCGTCATTTTTGCTCTCGCGGTCATCTTTTTACCGATGATTCTCGATGGTGCCGGAGTGCGCAAGCAAAGTATCGAGGTCGTCATACCGCCGCAACCGATGGTCAGTTCGAATCCCGAATTCGAGCCCCGGATGATCGAACTGCAGGCCAGCACCGACGCGTTGCCCGAACTGGAGGCGCGCTTCGTCGATGAAAAGACCCCCGAGCAGAAACCCGTCAAGGAGGCGGAACAAACCGAGCCCGCTCCGGCGGTGGCGAAATCGACCACGACCGCGAAGGTCGAGCAGCCGGCGGTCGAGCCGAAGCGGGTCGGTGGTGACAGCTGGGTATTGCAGGTCGGGAGTTATCAGGATCGGCAAAAAGCGCTGGTTCAGCGTGACAAGTTGCGCAAGTCCAATATTGCCGCGGTTTTCATCGAACAATTCGAAATCGACAACAAGGCCATTTACCGGGTGCGGCTCGGGCCCTTCATCGATCGCGAGCAGACGCGTGTTGCGCAAAACAAGATCAAGGCCAAGCACGACATCGATGGCATTATCATGAAGTATGAAAGATAATCGCTCCGGCAGTGCCCGCAGCGGCGAATTCTGGACTATAAAACCATGCTTGCAACCGCCCGCAGCGGGTAGCTGAACGAGGATAAATATGAGTTGGCTTGACCTGGCTATCCTGATCATCATCCTGCTGTCCGCGCTGATCAGCCTGATTCGCGGTTTCGTCAAGGAATCGATCTCGCTGCTTACCTGGATAGTCGCCGGGGTACTCGCGTTTCGCTATTTCACGCCGATGTCGAGTTTGCTCGAGCCCTACGTGAGCGCACCGACCATTCGCGCGATCGCCGCGTTTGCCCTGCTTTTCGTCAGCACGCTGATAATCGGCGCAATCGTAAACTTCATTATGAGCCAGCTCGTGTCAAAAACCGGACTCAGTGGCACCGACAAGGCGCTGGGTGTCGTTTTTGGGGCAGCACGGGGCGTGTTAATCGTTACCATGGTAGTCCTACTGGCTAGCCTGACGCCGATGCCGGAGGCGTCATGGTGGCAGGAGTCGGCAACGGTGGGCATGTTTCAGCAACTGGCCGAATGGGTCAAGGCGATCATCCCGGCCGACGCGGTTGAAAAATTCAGTTTTTAGCGATGATCGTGGCGAGGGTAGGGTGATATGTGTGGAATAGTCGGCATCGTCAGCCAGCAACCGATAGCGCAGACCATTTACGATGCGTTGCTGGTGTTGCAACATCGCGGCCAGGATTCGGCCGGGATCGTGGTTTGCGACGGCAAAAAGCTCAACCTGCGCAAGGATAACGGGCAGGTCAGCGACGTGTTTCACACGCGCCACATGCTTAAACTCATTGGCAGCATGGGAATCGGGCACGTGCGTTACCCGACCGCGGGTTGCTCGTCTTCGGCCGAGGCACAGCCTTTTTACGTCAATTCGCCCTACGGGATAACGCTCGCGCATAACGGCAATCTGACCAATGTCGATAAACTCAAGGACGAGCTCTATCAGTCCGATTTACGTCATATCAATACCGAGTCGGATTCCGAAGTCCTGCTCAACGTGTTCGCGCACGAACTGCAAAGCTGCGGCAGTCTGAAGTTGAGCCCCGAGGAAATCTTTACCGCGGTGTCGGCGACGCATCGGCGCATCGAGGGCGCTTACGCGGTGGTTGCGATGCTCACCGGCAAGGGAATAGTCGGATTTCGTGATCCTCGCGGTATTCGGCCGATTGTCTACGGCAAGCGCAAGAGTGACACCGGAATCGAATACATGATCGCCTCCGA
>JBFGQE010000326.1:0-3160 GCA_041564355.1 Gammaproteobacteria bacterium
CCAGGACGAGGACGTGCTCGATACCTGGTTTTCATCGGCGCTCTGGCCATTCAGTACGCTCGGCTGGCCGGACCGGCAAGACCCGGCGCTGAAAACCTTTTACCCGACCAGCGTGCTCGTCACCGGTTTCGATATTATCTTTTTCTGGGTCGCCCGCATGATCATGTTCGGTATCAAGTTCATGGACGAGGTGCCTTTTAAAGAGGTTTATATTCACGGTCTGGTGCGCGATGCGGACGGCAACAAGATGTCCAAATCCAAGGGCAACGTGCTCGACCCGCTGGACCTGATCGACGGTATCTCACTCGACGCGTTAATCGAAAAACGCACCACCGGGCTGATGCAGCCGGAGATGGCGCCGAAAATCGAGGCGGCCACGCGCAGGCATTTCCCGGGCGGCATTCCGGCCTACGGAACGGACGCGCTGCGCTTCACTTTCAGCGCGCTGGCGACGACCGGCCGCGATATCCGCTTCGACCTGGGCCGCATCGAGGGTTACCGCAACTTTTGCAACAAGCTGTGGAACGCGACCCGCTACGTGTTGCAAAACACCGAGGGCCAGGATTGCAGCGCGGGCGGGGATTTATCGCGGGCCGACCGCTGGATCGTATCCCGCCTGCAGCAAGTGGCCGTGCAGGTCGAAAAGCATATTGCCGAGTACCGCTTCGATCGGGTCGCCAACGACCTCTACGAATTCGTCTGGAGCGACTATTGCGACTGGTACATCGAACTGTCGAAACCGGTACTCTACGGTGACGACTCCACGGCCGAAGCCCGGCAGGCGGCGCGGCATACCCTGGTGGTGGTGCTCGAATCGGTACTGCGCCTGCTGCATCCGGTCATGCCTTACATCACCGAGGAACTCTGGCAGCGCGTGGCCCCGCTTGCCGGCGTCAGCGGCGAGACCGTCATGTTGATGGCTTACCCGAGAGCGGATGACAAGTTGATCGATACACCGGCTTCGATCGAGATCAAGTGGGTCAAGGAATTCATCATGGGTGTGCGCCAGATTCGCTCGGAAATGGATATCAAGCCGGGCAAAGCCCTGCCCGTGTTGTGTCTGAACGGCGGTGACGACGACCGCAGGTATCTCGATAGCAATCGTCACTTACTCGAGTCACTGGCCCGGCTTGAGTCGATTACCTGGCTCGAAGCGGGCGACGAGGCGCCGGAATCGGCGACCTCGCTGGTAGGTGACATGAACCTGCTGATTCCGCTCGCCGGCCTCATCGACAAGGCGGCCGAGCTCGCGCGATTGCAAAAAAATATCGAAAAACTCGAACAGGATGCGGCGCGCATCAGGCAAAAACTCGACAACGAAAATTTCGTCGCGCGCGCACCCGAAGCCGTGGTCGCGAAGGAGCGGGAAAAACTCGCGGACACGCAATCGGCCCTGGCCAACCTGCAGGCACAGGAACAGCGTATCGCCTCGCTGTAGTCGGCTTACTGAACTTTTTCGCAACCTAGCGCTCAAACCCCAGCAATAAGACTGAATAACGAGCAGGGGGTGGCCATATGATGGGCTTGGCAGAGAAACTTCAACTACCGGCGGAGAAGGCCGATCACTTTTTTTCCTGGTTCAGCTGGGCATTGCTGCTGTTTTTCCGGGTTTACGTGGCCTGGGTATTTCTCAAGTCCGGCATGCACAAGATCGGCGACTGGGAACTGACGCTGACGCTGTTCGAGTACGAGTACCAGGTGCCGTTATTGAATTACGAGCTCGCGGCCTATCTAGCGACCTTCGGCGAACTGGTGTTCCCGGTGTTCCTGATTGCGGGCCTCGGCACGCGCTACGCCGCGATCGCGCTGTTTTTCGTCAACTTCATGGCGGTAATTTCATATTACGCGACCCTGGCCAAGGGCGCCGGCCTGGTCTGGCATTATCTGTGGGGCGCCATGCTGTTGACTTCGATCGTCTACGGCGGCGGCAAGGTATCCCTCGATTACTGGATCAGGAGTTCGCTCGGTCGTGGGGAAGCGCAGCGGGAGTAGGATTCTGTTGCCGGTTACGGCACTTGAAGCGGCGGCGAGAGTCGGGGTCAGGACGACCCACCGACAGCGCAGCGGCGGAAAGCCGGTTCATCCCTGAACCGGTGTTTACGCAAGAGGTCTCTCCGATCTAGTCCGCCTGGCGCCGCAAAAACGCCGGGATCTCGAGATAGTCCATGCTTTCCTTGTCCTCGGGCACCTCGACGCTGTCACCGACTACTTTTTGCCGAATCGCGGTGGGCCGCTCCAGCTTCTTGTAATCGACTTCGCCGTTACTCTCGGGCTGTACCGCGGACAGTTGCGCCTCCGCCAGAACCTTGTCCTTGCCGAGTCCGGTCGCGACCATGGTCACGCGCAGTTCGCCATCGGTCATGTTGGAGTCGATTACCGTACCGACCACGACGTTCGCGTCGGGCGAAGCGAGCTCGGTAATCGCGGTACCGACATCGTCGAGCTCGCCGATCGCGAGGTCGAGACCCGCGGTTACGTTGACCAGGATGCCCTGCGCGCCGGAGATATTGATATCTTCCAGCAGCGGCGACGAGATGGCCGACTGCGCGGCTTCCTTGGCGCGGTTGTCGCCGGTCGCGGAACCCGTGCCCATCATCGCCATACCCATCTCGGACATGACCGTGCGCACGTCGGCAAAGTCGACGTTGATCAGGCCCGGGCAGGTGATCAGCTCGGCGATGCCCTGCACCGCGCCGCGCAGCACGTCGTTGGCCTTCTCGAACACTTCGAGCAGCGAAGTCTGCTTGCCCAGCACCGGCATCAGCTTGTCGTTCGGAATCGTGATCAGCGAATCGACCACACTGGACAGTTCCTTGATTCCGGTTTCGGCCTGGTTCATGCGCTTGGTGCGCTCGAAGCCGAACGGCTTGGTCACGACCGCGACGGTCAGGATATTCATTTCCCGCGCGATCTGCGCGATGATGGGCGCGGCCCCGGTACCGGTGCCGCCACCCATGCCGGCGGTGACGAAGAGCATATTAGTACCCTCGATCGCTTCCTGAATACGCTCGCGGTCTTCCAGCGCCGCCTGCCGTCCGATACCCGGATCGGCGCCGGCGCCCAGCCCCTTGGTGATACTGGCCCCGATTTGCATGGTCGTTCGCACGTCCATCTTCTTCAGCGCCTGCACGTCTGTGTTGACGCACATGTATTCGACCCC
>JBFGQE010000327.1:0-3156 GCA_041564355.1 Gammaproteobacteria bacterium
CATACCGGTATCCCCGGTCAGCCCACCCAGGTGCACGAAAGCACGGCCTCCAAGTTGACCGCGACGACCGGGCGTGAACCGGCCGGGGAGACACAATGAAATCGTCCTACCCTGTCGTCCGGCGTTGCGGAAGTGTTGTTTTCATCCGTGGACTCGTCCTCGGGGTGCTGCTTGCGCCGGGCTGCCTGATGGCCGCCGAAGCGGAACGCGATGGCGAACAAGTCTACGCCGCGGCCTGTGCCGCCTGTCACGACGCCGGTATCCTGCAGGCGCCGAGGCTGGGACAGAAGCAAGACTGGATCGAGCGCGAAAAACAGGGATTCGAAGTGCTTTTGAAGCATGCCTTGAAAGGTTTCAAGAACATGCCCGCCAAGGGCGGGAATCCGACGATCAAGGACCCGGAAATTAAAAACGCTGTCATTTACATGCTGGTCGCCGCGGGATTCGAGAGCTATGCACCAGAAACGCAAAAACAGCCCTCGCAGGCGAAAGCGGCGTCCACGGATGCTGCTCCGTCGAAGCCTGCCACGAAAGTGACGATCAGCCAGGCCAATCAGTTCAATCGACTCATGCAGCCCCCGGCGCAGTGGAACCGGGCTCCAGCGGACGATGGCTTCCACGACCCGGCCAGTCCCGGTACGCTGCTGCTGCAGGAGCCCAGGGTTGCGTTCGAAGCCTTGAGCAAGTCGAGATCTGGTAACCGCGTCGATTGGGTCCGGGCCCTGCAAGGCAACGAGATCAGACCTCGACACGAGGTGTCGAGTGACGCGGCTCAACCGGTGGTGATGGACCTTAACATCGTGCGCGAGGTAAAGGGCTCGATGCCGGACGTGGTTTACCCGCACAAGGAGCACACGGAATGGCTCGATTGCTCGAACTGTCACCCCGCCATATTTATCCCGCAAAAGGGCGCCAACCAGATTTCGATGGCTTCGATTTTGCTCGGCCAGAAATGCGGCGTGTGCCACGGCAAGGTTGCGTTTCCGGTCTCCGAGTGCCGCCGCTGCCATTCGAAAATGAAGCCGGCGGCAACGACGCAACCCGAGACCGGCAATTAAGCGGAGGAATGGAAATGAGACTGGCGGCCTGCACCTTGTTATTAATCCTGATTGCCGATCCGGCTTCGTCCGCTGACGGTCCGGTTACCGGGATGGACCGGGTCAGGGGCGTTGCCGAAAAAATCGCGCAAAAGATCAAAATGATCGATCAAATACTGGCCCATTCCGATCTAAGCGGGCGCGCGGCCGCAAGCGCCGATGAAGTCGCGCGAGAATTGATGAACCGGGCAGAAGTGAACCTGCGCGAGGGCAAGGCTTATTTCCAGCGCGAGCAATATCTCGAGGCGGAAGCGGTGCTCGATTATGTCCTCAGGGATCTGGGCGCCAGCGCCCGGCTACTCAGCGCGCCGCGTAAGAAAAGCAGCGAGTATGAAAACTTTATCGACCAGCTCGATGCGTTTACCTTGCCCGAGTGGAGCGGTCTTGACGAGACGGAGATCGGGCAGCTGGGGAGTTCGTTGGAGCGGGTCAGCGAGTTGCGCCGCGAGGCAATGAGTCTGGCCGCTGACGAGGAATACGAAAACGCGATCGCGTTGCTCGAGCAAGCCTACCGGATAAAGGTTGCCCTGCTCGATCGGTTCGAGCATCAAACCACCGTGGTTTACGACCTTGATTTCGACACGGTCCAGGATGAATACACCTACCTGCTCAACCGCACCTATCACTTTCTCGACCTGGTGCAGGTCGTCTTGTCGACGCGCGAAGTCGATCAGCAAACGCGCAAATTGACCGATCGGTATGTTTACCGCTCGATGGTCAATCTCGACATGGCCGAGAGCCACGAGGCGCAGGGCCGTTATTCGGAGGCAATTCCGATACTCGGAGAATCCATCAGTCAATTGTCCGCGGTGCTGAAAATACTCGGAGTCAGGATTTGAATAGGAAAGCTCACCCGCTTCTGCCGCTTCTCGCTCCGATGGTGCTGTTGTTTGCCCTGACCGGCGGAAACGCGGAAGCTCAATCGGCGCAGCCACAGGTCGACGAGCGTCTGGCGAACATGGAAAAACTGCTGCACCAGTCCTCCGGTGCCAGGCAGATCCTCGACAGCGATAACCTGGCCGCCCTCGGCAAGCGCCAACAGGCGCTCGACGCGTATGCCCGGGCGAAGCAAGAATTTGCCGAGGGCGATACCGTTGCCGCGGTCGAATCGCTGAATCTTTCCACCCGGCTGATGTTCGAAGCGATCCGTATGTCGACGCCTGCGTCCCTCAGGGAAGACCAGAAAATCGATAATTACGGCCAGCGCCGGCAATCGGTGATCGCCTTGCGGGAAGCCTTTAACCGGATTTCCGACGAAAACCGGGAAACCGAGGTCAGGACGCGGGTTAATGCGCAGCTGTCCGAATTGATCGGCCACGCCGACGGGTTACTGGAACAGGGTAAAAATAGCGAGGCGCGGAAGGAAATAGACAAGGCCTATCATTTGCTGAAGGTCAATCTCGAAGCAGTTCGGTCCGGTCAGACGCTGGTGCGATCGCTGCAGTTCGCCAACAAGGAGGAAGAGTATCTCTACGAAATCGATCGCAACGACACGCATCGAATGCTGATCGGACTGCTGGTCGATGAGCAACGCAAGACGGACGCGACCCGGCAGAAAATCGTCGACAGTATCGAGCAGGCCCTCGTGCTGCGTCAACAGGCGGAAGACTTCGCCGGTCGGAATGAGCATGAACAGGCGATCGAGCTGCTGGAACAGTCGACCCGAAAACTCGTGCGCGCGATTCGCAGCGCCGGGATTTACATCCCGGGCTGAGTGGCGAGATCGTCATGCGACCCAGGTATTTTTTATCGATGACTATGCTGGCGCTGTCGTTCGCACTGATCGCCGCGGAGACGACCTGGAAGTCGCTCGCCGAGGACGGTTTGCACGATCCTCTAAGCCCCGCGATCGGCGTGCTGCAGGAACCGGCAGACGCGCTCTCGCAGCTGCCGCCGGACACGGCCGGGAACAGGGTGGCCTGGATCAGGGCATTACGCGAAAAATTCATTCAGCCGCGCACGAATATATTTCCCGAGACCAAAATCGAAATCCTGGACATGGATATCGTCATGGATCAGACCGGCGAATTGCCGCTGGTACTGTTTCCGCACAAGCCGC
>JBFGQE010000328.1:0-3147 GCA_041564355.1 Gammaproteobacteria bacterium
GACTTTAGCGTGCACCTCGACGAGCAGAATCAGGCCCGGGTGCGTGCGCGGCTACAGGACGAATGACCGGTGCGACTGTCCGCCTTCAAACCCGTTGCCGATGCCGCCGACGGTACCCGGGCCGGGCGTGATTCGGCCAGGAACTGGCCGCGGTACAGGGACGGAGTCACGCGGTGACGAAACGGTCCCAGGCGGGCAAGTCGAGAGGCTCCTCGCAAATCACGTCGCTGACTTGTGCGTAGCGTGGACCCTGGCGAATCTGGTCGATGACGCGGGTCACCGCGGCGGGATCGCCCTGCAGCAGGAACTCGACCCGGCCGTCCGGCAGGTTTTTGGCATACCCTGTCAGGCCCCCCGCGTCGGCATAGCGCGATACAAAATAACGAAACCCGACGCCCTGCACCCGGCCCGAAACGAAACCCCTGACGCTATGCATTTTCAGGCGTCCTGCGCGGTAATAAAGGATTTCAATGCGCGCACAATCCGCGGCAGCGTGCTCGCATCGATTTCGGTGAAGAAACGCCCGCCCGGCGCAATGCGCATGACTGGACCGAAGTCGCACTTGCCGAGACATTCGCGCTCGACCACGCTGACATCGAGGCCCGCGGCGGTGATCAGTTCGCGCATCTGGCGAATATAGTCGAGGTTACCGCTGCCGACGCAGGAGCGCTGGCCGGTACCGAGCCGCTGGTTGATACAGACGATCAGGCGTACCGGGCGTGACATCTTAGCCGGTATTCAGGCGCGCCTCGATAGCCGCCTTTTCAGCGTTCCAGAACTCGGCCCATTTGCGCAGCAGCCTGAGTCCCTCGATCTGCTGTTCGCGATCGCCCGCCTCGATGCCGAGCCGGTAGTTTTCGACACCCTTGATAAAATAACGCTCGAAGTTCTTGCCCAGGCGCAGATCGAGTTCGTCGAGAAAATCGCGCTCGACCCGAAACGCAAGACCCAGACCCTCGTCGAGTTGCGCCAGCGCGGCGCTGAGTTCGGCCTGGTCGAGCCCGGACGCCTGCAATCGGCGCCCGCCGCTGTCGACCTGTTCGAGGGCCTGTAAAAAATAGTAGCGCTGATTCTGCGTGTGCTGGTGGTCCTGCTGGTCACAGGCGGCCAGCGCCACAAGCAGCAAACCGGCCGAGAGCGCTTGCCGCAGCGCGATCATCGCTTACCAGCGATTCGCATGCGCAGTGCATTGAGCTTGATAAAACCCTCCGCGTCCTTCTGGTCGTAGGCACCACGATCGTCCTCGAAGGTTACGATGGCCTCGTCGAACAGGCTATCGGTTGCCGATTTGCGCCCGACCACGGTGACCGCACCTTTGTAAAGCTTGACACGTACCTCCCCGTTGACGGTTACCTGCGATGCGTCGATCATCTGTTGCAGCAATCGGCGCTCGGGGCTCCACCAGTAACCGTTGTAGATCAGCGAGGCGTATTTCGGCATCAGCTCGTCTTTCAGATGCGCGACCTCGCGGTCGAGCGTGATCGACTCGATGCCGCGGTGCGCCTTGAGCATGATCGTACCGCCCGGCGTTTCGTAACAGCCGCGAGATTTCATGCCGACGTAGCGGTTTTCGACGATATCGAGACGCCCGACGCCGTGCACGCCGCCTTCCCGGTTCAGGCGGGTCAGAACCTGCGCCGGCGACAGCCGCTCGCCATCGATCGACACGATGTCGCCCTGCTCGAAACCGAGCTCGAGATAGGTCGGCGTATCGGGCGCGTGTTCCGGCGAGACGCTGCGCTGCCACATCTCGTCGCGCGCTTCGAACCAGGGATCTTCGAGTTCACCGCCCTCGTAGGAAATATGCAACAGGTTGGCATCCATCGAATACGGCGATTTTTCGCCCTGTTTCTTTTCGATCGCGATCCCGGCCGCGTCGGCATAGGCGAGCAGGCTTTCGCGGGAATTCAAATTCCATTCGCGCCACGGCGCGATCACGCGAATATCCGGGTTCAGCGCGTAGGCGCCGAGTTCGAAGCGCACCTGGTCGTTGCCCTTCCCGGTCGCGCCGTGCGATATCGCGTCGGCACCGGTCGCGGCGGCAATCTCGATCAGGCGTTTCGCGATCAGCGGTCGCGCGATCGAAGTACCGAGCAGATACTCGCCCTCGTATACCGTGTTAGCGCGAAACATCGGGAAGACGAAGTCACGCACGAATTCTTCCTGCAGGTCTTCGATGTAAATTTCTCGCACGCCATATTTTTCGGCCTTGATCCGCGCCGGCTCGAGTTCTTCGCCCTGGCCGATATCGGCGGTGAAGGTGACGACCTCGCAATCGTACTCGTCTTCGAGCCACTTCAAAATGACCGAGGTATCGAGCCCCCCGGAATAGGCCAGTACTACCTTGCTTACCGTTGATTTTGCCATCTCGTTCCGCCTTGACCGGCAGGACTCCCCGCACCGTCGAAAAGGGCGCTATTGTCGTTTCAATCGGGCTAAAAATCCAGTGGCACTGGCGTGTATAATGTCACCCTCACGTAGGAGAAAACACCATGTCAGAGAGCAGCTTCAAGATACATGCGATGGAACTGGGCCCGATGGAGAACTTCGTCTACCTGGTCGAAGACATTGCCAGCCGGCGATGTGCGCTAGTCGACCCGGCCTGGGAAGTCGAACGCATCATTCAAAAGTCACGCGAACTGGAGCTGAAGATTACCGACATCCTGCTCACCCACAGCCATCACGACCATATCAACGGCATCGAGGGTGTGCTCGAACATGCCAGCGCCGAGGTGCACCTGCTCAAGCCGGAGTACGAGTTCTGGCAGCATGAACTGGACCAACCCAGCCTGCATCACGGGGGTGACGAATTGCGTCTCGGCGATACAACGATCACGATGCTGCACACGCCGGGCCATACGCCGGGCTCGGCCTGTTACCAGCTGGGCAACGAAATCATTACCGGCGATACCTTGTTCGTGTTCGGTTGCGGACGCTGCGATTTAAAGGGCGGCAGCCCGGAGGACATGTTCGCTACCTTGAAAAACATGAAGCAACGCCTGCCGCAGGATATGCTGATCCACCCTGGCCACAATTACTCGATCAAACCGACCAGCACGCTCGGCGAAGAAATCGAAGGCAATCCGTTCATGCACTACGACGACGAGGAGGCCTTCGTCAATTATCGCCTGCACGTTCACGACCGGA
>JBFGQE010000329.1:0-3141 GCA_041564355.1 Gammaproteobacteria bacterium
CGCTGGTTAAAACCGCGTTTTGGTGACGCATCCATCGTGTCAGGCCGCCACCAGTCGCTGGTAAAGCTCGGGGTCGGTCGCGCCCTCGGTGCCGATTACAACAATGCGGCTTTCGCGGTCGAAACCACGCCGTGCGGCAAGGGCTGGGTCATTCCCCGCGGCCAGCGCCGTGGCGAGTCCCGCGACCGCGGACTCGCCGGCCTCGATCGGCGGGTCCTGTCGGCTTAGCAAGCGCATGCAAGGCGCAACCGCGTCCTCGCCAAGGGTCATGAAATCGTGAGCCCCCTGGTCGAGTACCGGCCAGGCCAGTGCGGAGACCTCGCCGCAGGACAGACCGGCCATCAGCGTTTCAAGATCGCCTTCGACGGCAACCGGCTCCCCGGCGCGGACCGACGCTTGCAGGCAGTTGGCTCGTTCCGGTTCGACGACGATAAAGCGAGGACGCTGTTCGCCGAAGCGCTCCCAGAAAAATGCGCAAACCGCGGCGGCCAATCCGCCAACTCCAGCCTGGATAAATACATGGGTCGGAATCTGGCCTTGCATTTGCTCGACCGCTTCGCTCAACATCACGGTGTAGCCGATCATCACGTTGCGGGGGATTTCCATGTAACCGGGGTAGCTTGTATCGGAGACGATAACGCGACCGTGTTTTTGCGCCTCTTCGTCAGCCAGCCTGACCGAGTCGTCGTAGTTACCGTCAATCCGGATTACCTCGGCGCCGAAAGCCTCCATCGCCTGCTGTCGCGCGACGGACACGTCACGATGGATATAGATGATGCAGCGACAACCGCACATCTGGCAGCCCCAGGCGACCGAACGCCCATGATTGCCATCGGTGGCGCAGCTGACCACGACATCTGCAACACAATCAGCGAACCGGCCCGACTGTAAATCCGCCAGGCTCGGGCTTACGCCCTTGTCTTCGCGAACAAGGTCCTGCAGCAGGCGCAACACGGCGTAGGCCCCGCCGAGCGCCTTGAAACTCTTCAGCTGGAAACGCCTGGATTCATCCTTGTACCAGATTTTCTCCACGCCGATTGCGTCGGCGAGCTGCGTCAATTCGTACTGTGGCGTTACCGCGTAGCCCGGCCAGCCCGAAATTTCATCGAGAGCAAGATCGCATTGTTCGCGATTCAGGATTTTTTCGAGCTGCCCCGGGTAAGCCGAAGCGCCGAGGACGCGAGGATTGGCCACATGGCTTAGAGAGGCTTGAAAATCTGTCATCTTCCGGGACCGGGTGAAAACGCCAAGTCTACCGAATTGAAAGCGGGAAAGCAGCGTTCTTTCCAACTTATGGCGACAATCTCTGATGCTCGCTGGCTGGACTTATCAGCAGAAAATCCTAGACTAGATGACAACAAAAAAATCAGCGATTCCGCTAACGTCATAATGAAACGCTCAGTCCGAGGGGAATCGATCCGCATCAATTCTGATACCGAATCAAGTCCGTCCAGTTCACCGTCGGACGAACAGCCCTCGGCGCGCCAGGATTATTGCTTTCGCAGCATACTCGACCATGTCAGCGATATCGTCTGTATCGTCGGCGCCGACGGCGATATTCGTTACCTGAACAAATCGGTGGAGGGTATTCTCGGTTATAAGGTCGAAGAGCTGACCTCGAGCAGCGCGAGCCAGCACGCGCTCGAAGAAGAGCGCGATCGAATTCGGCGCGCGGTCGGCGAGGCGATGGACAATCCGGGCCGTATCGTGTCGGGCACTTACCGCTACCGGCACAAGGACGGGTCGGTCCGGATACTGCAGATGAACCGTCAATGCGTGCTGCAGGCAGGCCCTGATTCCGCGCCCGAACTCATCGTTCATGCGCGCGACATTACCGAACAGTATCACGCCGAACATGCCCTGAAAGAGAGCGAGGAACGCCTGCGCGATTTCGCCGAAACCGGAGCCGACTGGTTCTGGGAGCAGGATGCGGAGCTCCGCTTTACCTACCTGTCGGGAAATTATCCGGAATTCGATCGCATGGAAACCGACAAGATCATCGGTAAGCGCCGGGAGGATTTTCTGCCTCGTGAATTGCTCGGCAGCAAGCACTGGAAAGGCTTCGCCGAGCGGGTTGCGGCGCACCAGCCGTTCGCCAGTTTCGAATACGATTTTCCGCGCCCGGATGGCTCGACGGCGGCAGTGCGCATCAGTGGCAAGCCGAAGTTCGACGAAGAGGGGAATTTTCGCGGTTATCGCGGTACGGGCAATGACATAACCGAATCGTTTCGGCTCTCGGAACAGCTCAATTTCCAGGCATCACACGACCCCCTGACCGGCCTGGTCAATCGTCGCGAGTTCGAACTGCGCCTCGCGCGGGTGGTCAAGGATTGCCGCGAAGACGATAGCGAGCACGCGCTGTGCTATATCGACCTGGACCAGTTCAAGGTGGTAAACGATACCTGCGGGCATGATGCCGGAGATGAATTGTTGCGCCAGGTTTCGGCGCTGTTGCTTGATAAGCTGCGCAAGCGCGACACCATAGCGCGACTGGGTGGTGACGAGTTCGGGCTGTTGCTTGAACGCTGCACGCTGAACCAGGCGAAGCGCGTCGCCGAAACCGTGCGCGAGGCGATCGAAGCATTTCGTTTCACCTGGGCTGGGCGGAATTTCCGGCTCGGTGCGAGCATCGGCGTGATCCCTATCAATTTTGGCAGCGGCAATGTCGCCAAGGTCATGCGCTCGGCCGACGCCGCCTGCTATACGGCCAAGGACGCGGGTCGAAACCGAATCCATATCTACAGCGCGGACAATGTCGAGGTTGCTCAGCGTCACCAGGAAATGCAGCGCGTTGTCGATATCAGCAATGCTTTCGACGAGGGGCGCCTGGTATTGCACCAGCAGGTTATCGAGACGCTGAATCCAGTTCTGAAGCAGCGGGGTTATTTCTGCGAGGTGCTGGTCCGCATGATCGACGAACAGGGATTTGTGGTACTGCCGGGCGTGTTCATGTCGACCGCTGAACGCTTCAACCTGGTGACCCAGCTCGATACCTGGGTAGTTAGCGCGGCGCTGGACTGGCTGCAGTCGAGGCCGGAGGTCCGTTGCACGATCAACCTGTCCGGCATGTCCATCGCGGATGACGAATTTCTGCGTATCGTGTTGGCGGCCATAGACAGCATCGGGGTCGATGCGCAGCGA
>JBFGQE010000330.1:0-3132 GCA_041564355.1 Gammaproteobacteria bacterium
GGCGGCTTTCCAGATCTCGAGCGCCTTCGGGTCGTCGCGGAATTCGAGGCCGACCTCGCTGATGATCCACTCGGCCTGGTCCTCGAGCTTGACGAGGCCTTCCTCGTCGAGGAATTCGTAGAACGGGATCTTGCGCTGGACGAAGGCGGGCGCCTGCACTTGCGGACGCTCGCGACCGCGGCCCTCGCGCCGCCGTCCGGCGCCGCGCGCGCTTCTGCGTTGTGCCCTGTCGCTCATGGCGCCCTCCCCCGACGTGGGACCGGCAGTATAGCAGCCGCGTCCCGGCCCGAACCATCGCAGGCGGCATCGGGTTTCGGAAAAGCGACCTGCCCGGGGGCTTCGAATCGCCGTGACGAATAATCTGTCTCGCAGTACCGAAACAGGTTAGCTGTCACGGCGACGACCGAGTAAACTGTCGCCTGACTGGACAAATCCGCGGAACGCTCCCGGCGCGCTCCCCGAAACCATACCCGAAATGCGCCTGACGCCTCCCTACCTCGTCAGTTTCACGCTCGCGGGTCTGCTGACCCTGCTGACCCTCTTCGCGCAAAACTACGAGTTCCTGCTCTACGCGGTTACGGTCATTGTCCTGGTCGCCATTATCTACAAGACGGACCAGTACTTCGGGTTCTCGCGCATCGGCCTGTGGCTGTTCAACGGCTGGCTGGTCCTGCATATTCTCGGCGGACTGGCCTCGTTCGGCGGCGTGAGATTCTACGACATGATATTGCTCGACCTCGTCGGCGCGCCCTACGACATCCTCAAGTACGACCAGTTCGTGCACTTCTACTGTTACGTTGTCATCGCGATCCTGATGTGGAGCGTAATCCGGAAAATCGCGCGGCCGGATGCCAGCGTTGCCGTCGTCTGCGTGGTAACCGTGCTGGCCTCGTCCAGCCTGGGCGCGATCAACGAGATCGTCGAGTTTCTCGCCGTCGTGCTGTTCGCCACGCAGGGGGTCGGCGGCTATTTCAACACGGCGATCGACCTGCTGGCCAACCTGCTCGGCGCGATCGCGGGCACGCTGTTCATGCTGGCCAGGCAGAGAAAAGCCGGGGCGGGTCAATTCCGGTGACGGTTACCGCGTAACGCGGTGAAAACAAACCAACCCTCACCGCAATCGAATCGCACCGCGCGTCCCTGCGCGGCGCGAATTCGGGTGCCAGGAATCAAGCTCCGAAGATAGCGAGGGTTACCGGCCGTTTCACGATGACGGGGTGGCCTCAGTTGAGCGGCAGTTCGATGCCTACCGCGACGACGCCGTAATGCATCACGGCCCGCAGGCTGGTCCACTGCGCGCTGACACCCAGAAGCGGCAGGTATTCACCCTGTGCGTACTTCCAGTCTTCGTACCCGCTCGCAACCCCGGCAACCAGATTAATCTGGAGCGCCCGATGGCTGTAAATCATCGGGTTATAGGTTACGAAAGTACTTTGTTCGTCGGCACTGTTGGTATAGGTGCCGACGGACCACCGATCGACGCGCAGGTACGCGCCGTTATGGGTCTCGTTGAAATCGCCCGAAACGAAATGGTGTGACTTCAGAATCGTACCGAAAGCGATCTCCGTTTCCTCCAGGTATCCCTTTCGGGTCTCCGCGCCCGGCCGGCGATAGGTTTCGATACCGAGATCGACGGCGCCAGCCATGTAGCCGGCCACGTCCTGGCCCTTGACGATACCAGCATAGAGGGACAGAGACATGAGAAGTGCAACTAGTATCGGTTTCATTTCGGCCGGCTCCTGGTCCGTTTCGTAGCGCGGATTTCCGGCCATTAGGAGATACCCCGGCCGGTCGATCCGCGAATCATGCAAGCAGTCTAGGAAAGGCGGCGAAGCTTCACAGGACGCGAATTGCGAAGTGTGATCGGGGGTCGATTTTTTTTGCGAGATTGGTCCGCTTTACCGCCGGGATGAGAACTGGTTCCGCGAGGGCGCCAAAATTCCGTCGCTGTTTCCTTGCCCCTGAAAGAAATCGAGAGGCCGAAACTTTCGGTTGGAAACGGATCGATAATACTTGGCAACTCGCCCCGGGGGAGGTGCCGTTGCACAGCGGCGCCCGCGAGGACGCAGGCGGATTGCGCCGTCAGGCAATCGGAAGATTAAAAGAGTCGCTATCGAATCGAAGGCCGGCAGGCCTTACGAGACGCCTCCGCCTGTTTCGGACACAATCTTTTCGATCGACACTGGCCCCTTTGATCTCGGGCGCCGCTCAGGCAGGCAGCGAGAGCGCCGGTTCGAGCATCCCCTGCTCGACGATGAAGTCGATGACGAATTCGAGGCCGGTGTCGTTCTTCAGGTTGCTGAAGACAAACGGTTTGTCGCCGCGCATGCGCAGCGTATCGGCTTCCATGACGTCGAGCGATGCGCCGACGTAAGGCGCGAGGTCGATCTTGTTGATAACGAGCAGGTCCGAGCGCGTGATCCCCGGCCCGCCCTTGCGCGGTATCTTCTCGCCCTCGGCGACGTCGATGACGTAGATCATCAGGTCGGCGAGTTCCGGGCTGAAGGTCGCCGACAGGTTGTCGCCGCCGCTTTCGATGAAGACCACGTCGAGGCCGGCGAACCGCTGGCTCAGGTCCTGCACCGCGGCGAGGTTCATCGACGCGTCCTCGCGAATCGCGGTGTGCGGGCAGCCGCCGGTTTCGACGCCGACGATGCGTTCCGGCGCGAGCGCCTCGCTGCGCACCAGGAATTCGGCGTCTTCGCGGGTGTAGATATCGTTGGTCACGACCGCGATCTCGAAGCGGTCGCGCATTTGCTTGCACAGGCGGTCTAGCAGCGCGGTCTTGCCGGAACCGACCGGACCGCCGATGCCGACGCGCAGGGGTTGTTGATCAGACATGTTCATCACCTAGGAGCGAAATAATCTCGTGTACTGGGTTTCGTGGTTGGCGCTGGCGATGGCGAGGGCCATCGACGATGCGCCGATCTCGACGTCTTCGACCGTCGCGGCCGACGCGACGATCGCGGGTATCTGCGCGCCGAGCTCGAAGATGACCCGCTGACCGGCAGTCTGGCCGAGCGGGATGATCTTGACCGCCGCCAGCACCTGATTTTCGAGCCAGCTCATCAGCCAGCCCTGCGCGGCCCGCTCGTAGCCGATGCCCCAGCGCTCGCAGGCGAAGCTGAAGCC
>JBFGQE010000331.1:0-3123 GCA_041564355.1 Gammaproteobacteria bacterium
CGCGCGCGCGGTACTTGTCCCAGCCGAGCTTGATGTCGGCGCGAACGCACAACCCGGTCAGGTTCGCGCGCGCCGAGGTCTGCATCTGCAGCATCGCGTCGAAGCGCTCGCCGGCGAGTTCGCGCCGCAGGCGCAGGTATTCGCGCCAGCCCGCGTTCTTGTCGACGACGACGAAACGCACGCCGTCGATCAGCCGCAGCAACTTGTGTTCTAGTTTTGCGGTAATCCAGGTAATCGCCGTGCCGGGCCATTGCCGCTGGATCGCGCGTACGACCGGCACCGCGTGGGTCACGTCGCCGAGCGCCGACAGGCGGACGATACAAAGGTTTTCGGGTGCTTTATCGAGCGGTAGCATCGAAGTTGCCAAAAAAGATCACGGGATAATTGTCGCTCAGCCTAATCGGATTGACGGAAACGCTCATCCCGGCAATCGGGCATCGAACCGAAAAACAGGTCCATGGTGGCGCTTCGGCGAGTAGAATTTCCGTCGTGTCGCTTGCTCGCCCGTATGCGCAGATCCCTGTCTGTCGTTGGCTTCAATCGGTGCAGGTATCCGCTATCGTTGCCGAGGGTCGGATCGTGGCGCCTGTTCCGGGCGACTCGAGTTTACTTGACGCGACTGGCGCTGCATCGGATGCCGGCAGGCAGCAGATTGTTCGGATTTCGCATCACTAGCCGCACGCGAAACGTGCCGCTCGCCGGATCGATCAGCGGATCGACGATCGAAACCCGGGCCGTTCGGGCCTTGAAGTCGAGGGTTTCGGGCTGGATCCTGATCTTCTGGTTCACCTGGATCTGGCCGAAATATTCCGCCGGCAGCAACAGGTCGACATGCAACGGATCCAGGGTTGCCAGTTCCAGTACGGGATCGACGTTGACATATTCGCCCACGTTGTTGAATCGATTGACGACGACGCCGGTGATTGGGCTGGTGACGGTCCGGAGGTCCAGTTCCTGCTCCCTCAGGTTCAGTTCGGATTGCGCCATGACGAGCTCGGTCTCGATCTCGTCGCGTTCGTGCTCGGTCAGAATATCGTCGACGTAAAGGGCCTTGTTGCGTTCGGCCTTGCGCTCCGAAAAGCCGGCCTTGACCCGCGCCAGCTCGACGCTGGCCTGCTCGACGCCGGCTTTCAGCTGAAACAGGATGTCGCCCTCGATCACGCGCGCGCCGCGTTTGACGTTGACGGAACCAAGCACGCCGGGCACGGCCGAGCTGACTGCCACTTTTTCGCTTGGCGCCAGCATGCAACCCAGCGCCGATAGCTTGTCCTCGGCCGCGACGTGGCCGCTCGACGGAAACGATGCCAGGAGCAACACGAGATATGACCAGGATAGACGACTCGGGCTCATTTCTTGTCTCCGCTAAATGCCAGCAGGCGTTGCCGCTGCGTATCCGATTTTATCAACTGCCTGCGCTGGCGGGCATGGTTGCGGGCCAGCTTGCGCTGGCAATGGCGTTCAATCAGGTATCCCAGCATAAACGGCGGTCGGATTCCAGTGCGCTGACAGATGTGGATCAGTGCGCGCAGCACGGGCCCCGACATTTTTTTAACCAGCCGGTCCTCGAGCGACAGGATTTCGCTGGCCAGGCCGGGGTCGCCCTGGCGCGCGCTGCGGCCCGCCAGCTGCCGGTCGATGCGGCCGGCGTCGTGCAGCTCGGTGATCACGACGTGCAGGCCGCCGGACGCCCGGGTTTCGGGCGCCAGCTTGATATCGGTGCCGCGTCCCGCCATGCTGGTCGCCACCGTGACCGCGCCGGCCTGTCCTGCCCTGGACACGATTTCGGCCTCTTCCCGGTCCTGGCGCGCATTCAACACCCGGTGCTCGATTTGCTCGGTCCCCAGCACGCGGCTGATCGCTTCGGACGAGGCCACCGAGTTGGTGCCGATCAGTACCGCCTGGCCTTGCGCGACGAGCCGGCGCGCGACTGCCGCGACGCGTCGCCATTTATCGGCTTCTCGCAGGTACACTTCCCGGTAAACCCGTTTGCGCCGGCTCCGATGCAACAAGGGGATGGTTTCGCTGCGCAATCGGTAAACATCGAGCATTTCTCCGGCAACCTCGCGCACGGTTCCGGTCATGCCGCAGAGGTGATTATATTTACGAAAGAAATTCTGGTAGCTGATTTCCGCGCTGGTTTCGCGCGGTTTGGTCAGCTTGCAGCCTTCTTTCAATTCGATCATTTGCTGCAAACCCTGACCCCAGCTGCGGCCGGGCATCACCCTGCCGGTGTAGGGATCGACGATCTGCAGCTGGTCTTCGTCGTCGATGATGTAGTCGCGGTCGAGGTGGTAGACGTGCAACGCGGCCAGCGCCTGTTTCACCAGCGGTTCGCGATAAAACGAACTTTGCCAGAGGCCTTCCAGATCTCTGCAGGATTCGACCAACAGCCGCCGTCCCGCCGCGGTCAGATGGATCGCGGACTTTTCATCCTGCCTGAAGTGAACTCCGGTCTCGAATAGATTTGCGATCTGCATCGCGGTCTGCAGCAACGCCTCCTCGCGTTGGCCGAATTTTTCCTCGCCGGCGATGATCAACGGGGTACGGGCCTCGTCGACGAACACGCTGTCGGCTTCGTCGACGATGGCGAAATGCAACCCGCGCAGGAGCAGATTTTCCGACCAGGCCGCGTCGCGGGTGAGCAACTCGGACTGCAGGATGCGGGAATTTTCCCGGTTGTTCAGCACCAGGCGGTCTTTCAGGAAATCGAAAGTGAGTTCCTTGTTACAGCAGTAGCAGATATCGCAGGCATAGGCCTCGCGGCGCCCGGGCGGCTCCTTGTCGTGGATGATCGTACCGACCGATAATCCCAGCGCCCGATACAACGGCCCCATTTCGTCGGCGTCACGTTCCGCGAGATAGTCGTTGACGGTTACGATGTGCACCGGGATGCCGACGAATCCGGCGGTGGCGGCGGCCAGCGTCGCGGCCAGGGTCTTGCCTTCGCCGGTGGACATTTCGGCGATGCCACCCCGTAACAACGTCAGCGCCGCCAGGATCTGGGTACGGTGGTGATGCATCCCGAGAACCCGGCCGCTGACCTGGTGGATGACGGCAAAGGATTCGATCAGGTTTGTGGTGTTTATCTGCTCGATCCGCAAGCGCCGGCGAACCGTCGCCAAC
>JBFGQE010000332.1:0-3105 GCA_041564355.1 Gammaproteobacteria bacterium
AGAAATGATTCGCGCCGTCGACGCGGACCTGACGATAGGCTTCCCTCGCACGGGCACTTCCCGCAGCAGCGCGGTCCTGCGCCGAGGCAACCACCGCCTAGAGATCCTCGCTGCCGTAGAGATCGAGCATCGGCAGTTCGATTTTTTTCAATGCTTCGATATTGCTGGCAAATTCATAGCCCGGCCCCATGCCGATCAAGGCTGCCGAACCGACCCGGGGATCGGGGTCGCGGGCGAGATAGTAAGCGACCGTCGACGCCCTCATGCTGTGCGCGACGAGGCTGATGTCGTCGAAACCGGCTTCCACGAGATAGTCGATCGCGGCCTCGATGCGCGCGGGAACCTCTTCGAACAGCGGCGCGTAGGCGACGTTGTCGTCATCGTTCGCCAGAATCGGCATCTGGATCGACAGGCTCGTCGTGCCGTGTTCGAGCAGGCCCTCGCGCAGCGGATAAATCACGTCCGGCCAGTTCGGATGCACGCCGATGCCGTGCACCAGGATGACCGCGTGGCCGTCCTCGCCGTCGCCCTCGGTCAGGATACCGAGGAACTTGTGACCGTCGCCGTCGTCGAGCCAGATTTCGTCGCCGTCGAGCAGGCCGTCGATGACCTGTTCGGCCCAGCGCCGCTCCTTGGCGACGTCGGACTGCGTCGCCGCGGTCGGCGGCGCGAAGCCCACGACGACGAACAGCAGGGACAGGTGCACGAATGCGGCCCGGGCCCCGATCAAGGTGTTGAACGCGAAATCGTTCATAGCAGCTTATCCGGAATCGCTACGACAACCAGCGGATCATACCCTCGTTCGCCTGCCAGCGGTGCTATCCCGATTGGATAGTTGGCCGTGGCTCGCCGACGCGCCCTTTGCACGGCATAATTCTTCCAGCAACTGAAATCAATCCTGGCATGACGAATCCAATCAGTGAATTGAAACCCGGCAGTTTTGTTTTTGCACAGGCGCGCTCGCTGCCGCTCGATATCTGCGTTGAGCTGATCGAGCGTTTCGAACGCCATGTCGAGGAACAATATCCGGGCCGGATCGGCCAAACCCTCGACCACGACACGTCGATCAAGCGCTCGACCGATCTCGTCATCAGCGGCAAGCCGCACTGGCATGATCTCGACCGCGAGCTATTCCGTTCATTGAACCGCGCGCTTGCCGAGTTCGGGCAGCGATTCGATTTTTTCAACGGTCCCTTCAAGGACAACGGCTACGCGCTCCAGCGCACCGATCCGGGGGAGTTTTACCACTGGCACGTCGATGGCGGCAGCCACGATTTCGCCGATCGCCAGCTGGTCGCGATCTGGTACCTGAACGACCTCGAGGAGGGTGCCGGCGGCGCAACCGAGTTTGAATACCAGCAAATCAGCGTAACGCCCGAGGCCGGCACGCTATTGCTGTTCCCGCCGTTCTGGACCCACCGCCACCGCGGCGCGATCCTGCAGAGCGGCCGCAAATACATCGCCACGACCTGGGTCGTATTTGCCTGAGGCAAAGACCAGGTCGATCGGCATCAAGCTACCGGAGGACTTCGATGGAACAACTCGCAGTGATACTCGCGTTAAATGGCATGCTCGTACTGACGCTCAGCCTGGTCGCCGGAATGTTCCTCTATCTCGCAATACTACACGACCGCGACCAGGCAGCGTGGCATCTGCTGCACGCCGGCGGCGCCGGCCGGGGCGTCATGCTGCTCGCGCTCGCTGCGCTGGTGCGCTATCCGGTCCTGCCGTTCTGGCTGCTGGCGACGACGATGTGGCTGATGATCTTTTTCGTCTGGACATCGATGCTGGCGATGACGATCCGCGCGATCGCGGGGCATCGCGGCCTGCGCCTTGAGGGGTCGATAGCCAATCGCATGGTATACGTCGCCTACGCGCTCGGCACGGTTACCATCTTCCCTGCCTGCGCATTGCTGATCGCCGGTCTATTCAGGGCCCTCTGACAGACGAACCTAGCATGGTTTTGTTGCCTTGACGACGAGCCTGACTGGCCTATCGACAAGTTGACCCCAAGCTCGACTCCTTGGCTCGCGCAATTCGAGGAAACGAGTAGCCGGCAATTCCATTCAATCCGACGCTCGTCGCATTCAGAATCGACAGTCGTAATGATTGCGGTCAATTTCGGGCAAATTTTCTAGTGCTAGATTCAAACCAATATATTTGAACTGTTTCAGACTCGTGTCTACTGGAAAAAACTTTCGCGTATTTACAATCAGCCTGACTGCATTAATCGTATTCTTTGGACAGCCCAGCTTTGCGGCGCACGACAAAGAGGCCCGACTGGGGATACTGTACGGGGTAGCGGATTATTCCGATGATTTGGTCAGCGATCTCGATCCGACCGCGGTGGTTTTTCGCTTTGTACCCGTTACCGATAAATGGTTCGGTTTCGAGGGCAGACTTGGACTCGGTGCTGCCGAAGGCAGCGATACCGTCAATTCGTTTCCCGGCGGTGCAGAAATCGAAGTCGACGTGCACTCGGTACTCGGTCTCTTCCTGAATGCACATTCGAATATCGGACAATTGGCCTCGATATACGGGTTAGTCGGCTTCGGTTGGGTCAGGTACGACCTGAGGGTGAATGACACCCTGGAGAAAGCAGCGGAGGACGAGTCTGGAATGGCTTACGGTCTCGGGATGAATTTCGGAAAACAAGGCGGCATCCAGTGGAATCTCGAATACATGCAATATCTGGACAAGAGTGATTTCGACCTCGGCGCCATTAGTGTTGGAGTATTGTTCTAGTTTCAAGGAAACAATTGCGCCGGCGGCTGCATCGAAGCGGTTAAGAATAGATAGACAGACACCATCCGAAAGCCGCGCCGCTTGGCATGGCGCCGCCGCAAATGAATCAAGGCGTTCCCAGGGATCGACTATTACGTTTGTCCGGGCAATGCGCGATCCGTATTTCCCCCGGTATTACGCCGGGGCCTTCGGTACGGCCAGCCGGGCCTAATCCAGCTTGGCGATCAGGTAGGGCCGGCATGCCGAATTGACGATCTCGGCCTCGCCGTAAAACAGCAGGTCCTGCATCGCGACCAGCTCGGCGTCGGTCATCCGATCGAGCAGCAGGCTGCCGCCGCCGAGAATCAGGTTGCGTATGCG
>JBFGQE010000333.1:0-3101 GCA_041564355.1 Gammaproteobacteria bacterium
CAGGTAAAAAAATAGATTAGATCAAGACGGCCAGAATGGTAGGCAAAAGTTAATAGTTAACAACGGCAATTTCGCCGCCCGAACAGGCCCAAATGGCCGGTGCGGGTCGGGTGTTTTACCTGTTGTAAATCCGACCTGAAAATAAAAATTCGGTTCACCGCTACATGTTGTATGTGTTCGACAACTCCACCACAAGATATGGGCAACGGGCCTCGAATAGCAAACCGACCGGTTCCCGGAGCCCGGGCAGCGATCACAGGCTCGAGCAATGCGGATTAGCATCGCACCGATATTTTAGTGGGGACAATCGGGCTATATCAGCTGTTTCGGCCGCCTCGCTTACATGACTTGCTCCGGAATAAATTATCTGGGATGCTGCGACGACATGGCAGGTTCGAAGGCGAGACCGTTTCGGCCGACACGAACCTGACCGATCGACAGGATATCCCCCGACTCATCGAGGAGCCTCTACCCATGCTTGAAACCGCGAGCGTCGCGCTGGCAACTTTTTTTGCGACCATTGGCCCGATCAGCATCGCCGCCTCTTTCGCCGGACTCACCGCCGGCGACAGCGTGCAACAGCGACGCGCGCTCGCGCTTCGCGGCACGCTGACCGCAAGCGGAATTCTGCTCACTTTCGCACTCGTCGGTGACCTGTTTCTGGCGGGTCTGGGCATATCCCTGGCCGCACTGCGCACCGCTGGCGGAATTCTGCTGCTGTTGATCGGCATCGACATGGTGTTTGCGCGAGACTCGGGCGGCACTTCGACCACCGACGACGAGGAACAGGAAGCCATCGGCAAAGCCGACATATCGATTTTCCCATTGGCCACGCCATTGATTGCCGGTCCGGGCGCGATGGGTGCGGTCATCCTGCTGATGGCAAGCCAGGAGGGCGACCTGGCGAGGCAGGTCATCGTGGTCGTCGCCCTGCTCGCGATCTTGCTGCTGACCTTCGTCTCCCTGTTGCTCGCCTCGAGGATACAGAGTTTGCTCGGGGTAACCGGCATGCACGTCATTACCCGGATCATGGGCGTGCTACTGTCGGCACTCGCGGTTCAATTCGCCTTCGACGGCATTCGCCAGAGCGGCCTGCTGACGCCCTAACGATTTCGCCTCGATCGACCCCCGCGCGGGCTAACAGCATTGCCCCGTTGCCTGGGCAATCCCGTCGCGACCTAGATCTCCGCCACCACCTCGGCGAGCATTTCACGCACCTGGCCCGCGACCTGCTTCAGGTTTTCGTTATCGATCGCCTGCATCGATGCGACCGGGTCGATTGCGCTGATCTGCACGCTGTCGCCGACCTGGCGCAAGATCACGTTACAGGGCAGCATCGCACCAACCCGCGGCTCCATGCCGATCGCCTGGTGCGCCATCTGCGGGTTGCAGGCGCCCAGTATTCGATAAGGCGTCATGTCGACATCGAGCTTTTTCTTCATCGTCGCCTTGACGTCGATTTCGGTGAGGACGCCGAAGCCGTGGTTCGCCAGCGCGGCGCGGGTCCGCTCGTCGATTTCGTCGAAATCCGCGCCGTCGATTTGTCGGTCAATCGTGTAACTCATGTTTAAATTCCTGGCAGAAAAAATAAGGACATTAATTCTACTCGAAATTCGCCGACCTTTGTTGACTCACGACAAGGCCCTGGCGGTCGACGCTAGCGAACCCGTTTGCTCGATGAAGCTTGAGGTGCTTGCCTGCAGAGAGTCCCGCTCGTCTACACCCGCAGGTCAGGCAGGGATTCCGTTGCCGGCACGAAACGCAGGGCCACGCCGTTGTTGCACCAGCGCTGGCCGGTCGGCGCCGGGCCGTCGTTGAATACGTGCCCCTGGTGGCCGCCACAGCGCGCGCAGTGATACTCGGTGCGCGGCAGGATCAACTTCCAGTCCTTCTTGGTTCCGGTGCTGCCCTCGATCGGCTGGTAAAAACTGGGCCAGCCGGTGCCGCTGTCGAACTTGGTTGCGGAGAGGAACAACGGCAGGTAGCAGGCCGCACAGACGTAGGTCCCGTCACGCTTTTCGTCGTTCAGCGGGCTGGTCCACGGGCGTTCCGTCGCTTCCTCGAACAGTACGCGGTACTGCTCGGCCTCGAGCAACTTGCGCCACTCGTCGCGGGTCTTGTCGATCGGCGCGAAATCTCCTTTCATCGACTTGCTCTCCGTCGCGGCAATAACGCCGCGGTTGGTCGCAAGGGTTGCGATAGAGGCAATGGCACCGGCGATAAACAGTCTTCTGTCCACAAGGCAGTCTCCGAGTAAAAGTGTGCTGATTCTGACAATACAAACGCGGATAAATTCCCGCCCGCATAGCAGTTTCACCCAATACCGCCGACCCCACGCGCGACCGGCTAAACCTTCACTCGCGCCGCAGCGCCACTGTTTCGAGCCGTCCCGCCAAATCGCGTAATCCAGGGAATGCCGGCGGGCAGATATTAATCCGTATTCAGATCTATATATATTTCAACGAGTTAGGTAAAAAATCAGACCAGGAATATACCGATTGGCTGCCTCGTTTTGATTCATCGGCGTTAAAAAAACTTTTGCAACTGGCGCTAAAAACGCATAATGCCAGGCTCAATATTCGCGGATCGAATAATTAAACGAGCGGATCCTGCAGACCTGGAATGTCGCCAATCCGCCAGATACACAACCATGAGGAGTAAATAATGAGAATCCCAACCAAGGGCCTGGCTCTGGGTCTTGCCCTGAGCTTTGCATCGACCGCGGCAATCGGCGCGGAAAAAGTGAATATCGGCGTACCGGCGTGGACCGGGGCGCAGGCTATCGCGCACCTGCTGGCCGCCGTGGTCGAGGAGCGCATCGGCGGCGAGGCCAACCTGGTGCCGGGCAACAACGCCACCATCTTCCAGGGCATGGACCAGGGCAAGGGCGGCATCGACGTGCACCCCGACGTCTGGCTGCCGAACCAGGAAAGCTTCACCAAGAAATACGTCGACGGCGCGGGCACCGTGGAACTGAGCAAGAATCCTTACGAGGGTAACCAGGGATTCTGCGTCTCGCAGGACTTCGCCAAAGAGAACAGTATTACCGATATCGCGGATCTTGGCCGTCCGGACGTGGCCATGAAGATGGACAGCGACGG
>JBFGQE010000334.1:0-3086 GCA_041564355.1 Gammaproteobacteria bacterium
ACTGGTTCACCGCGGTGCTGATTCGCGCCGAACTGGAGAAGGACCGAATGGGACCCTACTGGCTCGGCGAGCGCATCGGCGAGGGCGGCGTCGGCGCCGTTTACCACGCGCGCCACGACCTGCTCAAGCGCCCGAGCGCGGTCAAGCTGCTGAAGCCGACGCGCGCCACCGACGAAATGACCGCGCGTTTCCGCCGCGAGGCCAAGCTCGCGAGCCAGCTCACCCACCCGAACATGATCGACATCTACGACTACGGCGTCGGCATCGACGGCACGCTGTTCTACGCGATGGAGCTGCTCGAGGGCGACACCGTCGGCGATCTCGTGCTGCGCGGCGGCCCGATGCCGGTTGCGCGCGCGGTGCATCTGCTGCGCCAGGTATGCGCCGGGCTCGCGGAGGCGCACGGCAAGGGCCTCGTGCACCGCGACATCAGCGTGACCAACATCATGGCCTGCCTCTACGGCGGTGAGTACGACTTCGCCAAGATCCTCGATTTCGGCCTGGTCAAGAACGTGACCGGCGAAGAGCAGTCGCAAACCGTCACCCGCTCGGTGCGCATCCTCGGCACCGTGCAATACATGGCGCCCGAGCGCCTGCACGACCCGGCCGATGTCGACATACGCGCCGACGTTTACGCGGTCGGCGCCGTCGCGTTTTTTATCCTGAGCGGACGGCGAATGTTCGAATCCGAGGACACGTTGGCGCTGACCAGCCGCGTCCTCAACGAGGCGCCGCCGCGACTGTCCGACGTGGCTTCGCAACCGATACCGCCCGAACTCGACGAGCTGGTCGCCCGCTGCCTGGCCAAGGCGCGCGATGACCGGCCGGAGAGCATCCTCGCGGTCAAGGAAGTTCTCGACCGCATCGCCGAGCAATATCGCTGGACTCAGGATGAGGCGAAGGCCGCCTGGGAAGCTCTGCACGAAAAAGAGGCCGGCGACAAACGACTTTGACCCCTGTTTGTGAACGATATCAGGTCGATGCCTTCTGCTGGATACAGGGATGCCTGCATTTAGAGTATCGACGCCTTTCCGGCCGCAATCCAGCGTCGATTCTGTTCTCAGGCGACAGGGGCTTGCGGTACACTGCATCTCCATGCAGGAGAAGAAGATTTGAGCGAAATTCTACTTAGCGACTCCGACCTGATCGGTAAAGGCAGCAACCGACTCGTTTACGCCTTTCCCGACGATCCCGGCCGCTGCATCAAGGTGCCAAAGCCCGGCAAGTACCGTTACAAACACCAGGAACGCGAGCTCAGGTTTTTCGAACAGATGAGAAAAGACCGGGTGCCTACCGACCATATCAGCCGCTATCTGGGAACTGTCGATACCAATTTCGGCACCGGGTTCGTCTATGATGCCATTAGGGACGCCGACGGCCGGATCTCGGACAAACTGAAAACGATGGCACTGCAAAATCGCGACCGAGTGCCGGAGTATCTGCAGGTGATGAAAACCATCGAGGATTACCTGTTCGATAATCTGATCCCGTTCTACGAAATCAATCCGTCGAATATCGTCTGTCGAATCGACGCCAACGGCGCATTGCAACCTTTTATCGTCGATGGATTGGGCGAGAAAGTCGCAATACCCGTCGTTTATTACTCCCGCGGATTGCGTCGTCTCACAATTCGTCGGCGCTGGCTGCGCCAGATCGAGTACATGAAACACAGATACGACTGGATGCGGGACTATCGCGTGCGGCACTAGTCCGCAGCGCAAATGGACTCTCGCCGCCAGGCCGGGAGAAAGGCGGAACTTTCCCGGGCCGCGCGGAACGCTTGCGGGAGCCGCAGAAAGACTCTCGAGAATGAATCGCGGAATATTCGATCGCTGCCAATGGTCGCGCAATGTCGCGAATAAAAAGCGCCCACGACGATAAGGCGAAAAGAACGTGCCGGTAGCGGCGCCTGCAATCCGGTCCTCGGCAAGCGATAACCAGTCGGAGCAAAGTCTGGTATGATCGCCAAAAAACACGCGAAACAATAATTGCGGTGCCCATAAGCAGATTTTTGGGGTGATTAAATTACCTAATCACCCAACAAAGAATCTTGATTGGTTATTTGACCGGGCGTCATTAGCATACCGCTGTAGATATAAGAAACCGGAGGAGAGATGTTCGACACCAGTCCTTTCCACGACCTGCTGGGTTTCCTGACACCGGCCGTCATGCAGGCCTACGTCATCCTGATGTTCCTGGCGGTCATCGCCGGCACCATTATCGACGTCGTCCACAAGCGCAGCGCCGAATACTTTTTCGAGAATGCGCAAAAAGCGCAGCGGTCCGCGAAGCGCACGGTCGGCGGCGGCGAAAAGGCCGCGCTTGCGGTTTCAACGCTGGCCAACGAAGTTTTGACGTCTTCCGAGTTTTGCAATCCGAAGCGCCGCGTGTCGCATCTGCTGACGATGTACGGCTTCGTCGTTTTCGTCGTCACGACGGTCATGCTGATTTTCGCTTCTCCGACTCCCGCCGAGCCGGCATCGGGGCTCACCGTATTCCTGTGGCACCTCGGCGCGCTGATGGTCTGCGTCGGCGGTTACTGGTTCTGGTTTTTCATCCGCGTCGACGTCAATTCCGAGGGCATGCCGTGGTACAGGCTCGTGCGCGCCGATATTTTCGTGCTTTCGCTGCTGATGACCACGACCTTCGCGCTGCTGTGGTCCATCACCCAGGGCGCCGGCGCGCTGAACATGCTGTTCTTCATCCTCTTCATCGCCGCTTCGACGACGCTGTTTTGCACCGTGATCTGGTCGAAGTTCGCGCACATGTTCTTCAAGCCCGCGGCCGCCTACCAGAAGAAAATCACCCGGGCGGACGGTTCGCAGGAAAACCTGCCCGATATCGGCGACCTGTCGGACCCCGAGCTCCAGGCACGGTACCCGGATATCCCGACCTACATGGGCGATAACCCGCCTTACATGGGGCTCGGCATCAAGCGCGAATCGCCGAACCACTACTGAACCAGTGATTAACTGAATATCGGACAAGAGAAATATCATGCCTACTTTCGTCTATATGACTCGCTGCGATGGTTGTGGACACTGCGTCGATATCTGCCCGTCGGACATCATGCACATCGACAAGAC
>JBFGQE010000335.1:0-3078 GCA_041564355.1 Gammaproteobacteria bacterium
CGCCGACCGGTTCGGCTTCGATCCAGACGATCCAGATCAGAAAGCCGCCAAGCACCGAGCCGAGGTTATTGCCCGAGCCGCCGACGATAACCATTACCCAGATCAGGAAGGTGTAGCGCAGCGGCTGATAAGAGGTCGGCGTGAATTGCCCGTCGAGCGTGGTCAACATCGCGCCGCCGACGCCGATTACGGCCGAGCCGATGATGAAAATTTCGAGATGTCGGCGGGTCACGTTCTTGCCCATGGCGGCGGCCGCGACCTCGTTGTCCCGGATTGCGCGCATCATTCGACCCCACGGTGAGTTGAGCGCGCGTACGCTGAGCCCCAGGATGACGATCAGCACCGCAGCAAACAGCCCGGAATAGCAAAGTTTGACGAATATACTGGAAGCGTCGATGACCGCCTGCCTGAGCAGTTCATCGCGGGCTGCCGCAACGAGACCCTCGAGCCTGTCCGCATGCCACCAGCGTATCAGTTCGATGAACCAGTTGCTGGACTGCAGCTCGACCTCGTAGGGAACCGGCCGCGACAAACCGGTTACGTTCTTGACCCCGCGGGTCAACCAGTCCTCGTTCTTCAACACCGCGATAATGATCTCCGATATGCCGAGCGTCGCGATCGCGAGGTAGTCCGCGCGCAGGCCCAGCGCGACCTTGCCGATACACCAGGCAATGCCGGCGGCGACCACACCGCCGAAGATCCAGGACAGGATAATCGGCAAACCCATGCCGCCGAGGAAACCGGTTTTCGCGGGATTGATTGCCTCGATGGAGGCCACCGCCGGGTCGAGGAAAAAACGAGTCAGAAACAGCCCGAAGACGATGACCGCGGTCATTGCAACACCGCGTAGCCGGCCCGGCGCCAGCCGGCGATAACAAAACAGGGTTGCCGCGACGGTCGCGAGAAATGCCAGCACCGCGAGCAGCAGGCGCTCCCAGCTCGCGTTCCAGGCCTCGGCGATCGGTGCTTGCGAAACCAGCACCGCGCTGACGCCGCCGAGCGCGGCGAAACCCATGACGCCGACATTGAGCAGGCCGGCGTAGCCCCACTGCATGTTGACCCCGAGCGCCATGACGGCCGAGATCAGGCACAGGTTGAGGATTCCGAGGGCGACGTTCCAGGACTGCATCAACGCGATCAGCAGCAACAGCAGGGCAATGCCGGCAAAGGCGGCCTGGCCGCGGCGGGTGCTGGTCATAGCACCTTGCCCCGCAGCAGGCCGGTGGGACGGATCAATAACACCAGCACCAGGATTACGAACGACACCGCAAACTTGTAATCGGTCGAGAGCAGCTGCATCAGGCCGTCGGGCTCGAGGCTTTGCGGCAGCAGGTAGACGAACACCTTCTTGTACGCATAGGTCACGATGACCTCGGAAAATGCACTCACGTAGCCGCCCAGACTCGCGCCGATCGGGTTGCCGATACCGCCGACGATTGCCGCGGCGAACATCGGCAGCAGCAGCTGCAGATAGGTGAACGGCTTGAAACTCTTGTCCAGCCCGTACAGCGTGCCCGCAATCGTCGCCAGCACCGCGGTGATGATCCAGGTGACCAGCACGACCCGGTCCGGATCGACACCGGACAGCAGCGCCAGGTCCTCGTTATCCGAGTAAGCGCGCATCGCCTTGCCGGTGCGGGTTTTTTGCAGGAACCAGAACAACAGCACCACCAGCAGGATTGCGATCACGATGGTCAGGCCCTGGGAAAGCTTGATGCTGAGGCCTTCGCTGAGCCCGGTCGCGGCCTTGAAATCGCGTGCGTGCACGATGAATCGCTCGCCGTCGAGAAAACGCTGGTCGTTGGGTCCGATCACGAAGCGCACGATGCCGTTGGTCATGAACATGACGCCCATCGACGCGATCATGAAGGTGACCGGCACGGCTTTTTGCCGCCGGTAGTAGCGATATACGCTGCGGTCGGTAATCAGCATCAACAGGATCGTGCCCAGGATTCCAACCGGTAACGCCAGTAACGCGGTCGGCAGCGGGCCCAGCGTGATGCCCCGAGCCTGCAACCACCAGGTGACCAGGATGACCAGCATCGTGCCGAATGCCATCGTGTCGCCGTGGGCAAAATTGGCGAAGCGCAGGATACCGAACACCAGCGTGATGCCGAGCGCGCCGAGCGCGAGTTGCGAACCGTAGGACAGACCCGGCACGACGACGAAGTTCAGCACCAGCACCAGCGCATTGGTGAAATCGATCAATGCTTCCATTCAACCCCCGAGAAACGAGCGGCGCACTTCCGGGTCCGCGAGCAGGGCCTGACCGCTGTCGGTGTGCCGGTTTTCGCCGACCACGAGGACGAACCCACGATCGGCGATGTTCAGCGCCTGGCGCGCGTTTTGCTCGACCATCAGGATCGCGACGCCGGTCTGTCGAATTTCGAGGATACGGTCGAACAGTTCGTCCATGACGATCGGCGACACGCCCGCGGTCGGCTCGTCGAGCATCAACATTGCCGGTCGCGACATCAGCGCGCGGCCTACCGCGACCTGCTGACGCTGGCCACCTGACAGTTCTCCGGCGAGCTGTCGCCGCTTGTCGCGCAGGATCGGGAACAGGTCGTAGATCTGTTCGATGGTGCTGTCGATGTCGTCATCGCGCAAAAACGCGCCCATTTCGAGGTTTTCACGCACCGTCATGCTGGTAAACACGTTGTTCGTCTGCGGCACGAACGCGATTCCCTCGGCGATACGGTCCTGCGGCGACAGCCCGGATATATCCTTGCCGCGAAATCGCACCTTGCCCTGTTTCAACTGGAGCATGCCGAGCAGGGCCTTCATTGCGGTCGATTTGCCGGCGCCGTTGGGGCCGACGATGACCGCAATCTCGCCCTCGTTGACGTCGACCGAGCAGCCCTTGAGGATATCCGCGCCGCCGTAGCCGCCGACGAGGTTTTTACCGACCAGGAAGCTCATCCGCCAGCGGCCCGGTTTTTCAGTCCGCGACCGAGGTAGGCCTCGATCACCGCCTCGTTATTCTTGACTTCATCGGCCGTGCCCTGCGCCAGCACGCTGCCTTCAGCCATGCAGATCACCGGGTCGCACAGGCGGCCGATGAAATCCATGTCGTGC